>JAPKCE010000191.1 GCA_028823075.1 Myxococcota bacterium | reverse complement strand
TGCGTGCCGACATTGTAGTGGAAAAGTTGACGTCCGGTGGTGAGAAAGAGCGGGTATTCATCGCAAGGGAGTTCGGCAGGAGCCGCAAAAGGGATGGGGTAGAGCAGCGCCTTACCGCGCATAAAATTCCCGTTTTCATGGACGATGGCGGTTCCGGGATCATCGCTATCTCGGCAAGGCCATTGCAAGAACCCTAGCTCTTCGAGGCGCTCATAGGAGACGCCACCCCACATCGGCGACAGACTCGCTATTTCATCCATAACATCGCTGGCAAGAGGCGGAGTCCCTAGCCCCAAATCGGCGCCCATGCGCAGCGCAACTTCTTGATAAATCGCACTGTCAGCAAGGGTTCCAGGGAGCGGCTCAAGCGCCTGTCGGATGCGCTGAATACGCCGGTCAGAATTCACAAAGGTGCCGTCTTTTTCCAAGAACGTGACGCCCGGGAAAACCACATCGGCAAGCTCCGCCGTCGGCGTCATAAAGATCTCTTGAACAATGAGCAGATCAAGGGCGCGTAAAGCAGCTTCGACATGCTCGGTGTTGGGATCGGACTGCGCCACATCCTCGGCCGTGATCCACATGCATTTAAGAGTTCCGGCGAGCGCCTCATCGAACATATCGGGGATGCGCAGGCCCTTATTATCGGGCGGTTCGACGCCCCAAATTGCATGGTGTTCGCGGCGAGCTACGGGGTCGGTGACGGGGCGGTAATCCGAAAATACGTTCGGCAGGGCACCCACATCCGAGGCTCCCTGAACGTTGTTTTGGCCGCGGATCGGATTGGTTCCGGTCCCCAAGCGCCCAATATTTCCGGTGAGCAGCGCCAAGTTAATAAGACCGTGAACCGTCTTGGTGCCATGAGCGCCTTCGGTGACACCGAGGCCCCAAAGGACCATCGCTGTTCCCGAAGCTGCGTATAAACGCACAGCTTCTCGCAGCAAACCTTCGTCGACTTTCCCAATGTCACAATAATCGGCGATGTTCACGTCGGCGACTTGCGCCAGCAATTCCTCTTCACCTTCGCAATACTCGTCGATGAAAGCGCGGTCGATGAGGCCTTCTTCGATCAGGATTTTTTGCATGGCGTTGACGATGGCGACGTTGCTGCCCGGATTGAGTTGAATGTGCACATCGGCGAGGCGCGCCAGTTCGGTTTGGCGCGGATCGAGCACGATCAGTTTGGCGCCGCCGAGAACCGCCTGTTTAATGCGCGCTCCATACACCGGATGTGCTTCGGTGGGGTTAGCGCCAACGAGTAAAATGCATTTTGTATGTTCAACATCGTCAAAGCTATTGGTTCCGGCGCCTGTTCCCAGCGAGCGGCCCAGCCCCAGGGCGCTGGGGCTATGACAAACACGAGAGCAGTTATCGATGGAGTTGGTATTCATCACCGTTCGAGTGAACTTCTGAGCCAAGTAATTGTCTTCGTTCGTACAGCGCGACGAGGAGATGGCGGCAAAGCCTGCGGGTCCGAATTCACCGCGAATTCTCGTGAGTTCATCGGCAACAAACTGAAGTGCTTTATCCCAGGAGACATCGACCAGTTCACCGGTTTCGTCGCGCATCATCGGGCTGACCAGGCGGTCTTTTGCGCGCGCATACTCGTGTGCGAAACGCCCCTTAACACAGGTATGCCCGCGGTTTGCAGAACCATCGATGCTCGGTTCAATACGCAAAACCTTATCGTCGCGCACATGCACGTCAAGCCCGCAGCCCACGGCACAATAGGCGCAGGTCGTCTTGATGATCTTTTCGGGTATTCCGGCTGATTGGGTGCCTTTATCGATTATCGCCCCAACCGGGCATTCCACTGCGCAAGCTCCGCAGCTGGCGCATTTTGCTTCGGCCAAACCGGTATCGTTTCCGGCGATCACTTTATGGTCCGGACCGCGGCCTTCCATGGCTAAAATAAAGCTACCTTGAACCTCATCACAGACGCGCACACAGCGCGCGCATTTGATGCATTTATCCATATCCAAAGTGAGGAAAGGATGACTGTCATCGACCAGCGGCTTGTCGATTTTAACTTCATCATAGCGCATTTCGCGCAGACCCACTTCAGCGGCCACCGTCTGCAGTTCACAGCGGTTATTGACGGCACAGGTAAGGCATTCAAGCGGATGTTCGGAGACCACGAGTTCAATGATATTTTTACGTAGGCGCGAGATCTGCGCCGTGCTGGTTTTCACCACCATGCCGTCGTAGGCTAGCGTATGGCATGATGCTACCGGCCCGCGGCCCGCAACATCGACCATACAAACGCGGCAAGCTCCAAAGCTCTCTAAACGGTCAGAGTTGCACAAGGTCGGAACGTGAGCACCAACGAACTCTGCCGCCGCGAGCAACGTAGTCCCCGGCGCAACACTCACTTCTTGCCCGTCGATCGTGATCTTTATCATGGTTCATCTCCATCGAGAATTTCCGGTGTTTTCGCATCGGCAATATAGCGCTGAAACTCCGGGATAAAGCCGCGTAACAAATTGTCCATCGGTAAAGGTATCGCACCGCCCAGCGCACAAAGCGAGCCCAAGCGCATGGTTTCATTGAGTTCCGCAAGCAGGTCTAGATCCGCCTGCTGCCCGCGCCCATCCAAAATCTTGTCGAAAATCTCGGTGCCGCGCAGCGAACCGATGCGGCAAGGGAAGCATTTTCCACAGCTCTCAACGGCGCAAAACTTCATGAGACCGCGACCGACTTGAATCATGTCCACCGAATCATCAAAGACCACAATACCGGCGTGCCCAAGCAGCGCGCCAGCCTTGCTGAAGGACTCAAAGTCCAGGGGTAGATCCAGTTGATCCTCAGTTAAAATTCCGCCCAAGGGACCGCCGACTTGGACCGCTTTAAAGGTCAGGCCTTCAGCCATACCGCCTGCCAAATCGAAGATGATACGACGCAGGCTGATCCCCATCTCGACCTCGTACAGGCCAGGACGTTTTACCGCGGCGTTGAGACTGACCAATTTCGTGCCGCGACTGCCCTCGAACCCGAGTTCGGCATAGGCCGCACCGCCCATCGCCATGATCACGGGGTAACAAGCCAAGCTCTCGACGTTATGCACCGCCGTAGGTTGTCCTTTATAGCCTTCGATGGCCGGATAAGGAGGCTTGGGTGAGACCTGCGCCGGAACGCCCTCAAGCGAGCGCAATAACGAGGTCTCTTCACCGCAGATGTAGGCGCCATGACCAAGCACCAGATGCAACTCAAAGGAGAAACCGCTGCCGAGAATGTCGTCGCCGAGCAAACCGGCTTGGCGCGCCTCTTCTAATGCCCGCGCCACCACCCGCTGAGCGCGTGGGTATTCGGCCCGTAGATAGAGAAAACCTTCACTGGACCCCACCGCAAAAGCTGCGAGCAAAGTGCCTTCGATCACCGTATGCGGATCTTGTTCAAGCAGCTCTTTATCGATGTAGGCTCCCGCGTCGCCCTCGTCGGCGTTGACGACCACGTAGCGTTTGCCGCCCTTGTCCGGAGCCGTGGCGACGGTGCGTAGTTTGCGACCGGCCGGGAAGCCGGCACCGCCGCGACCGCGCAGTTTCGAGGCTTCAATCTCGTGTAAAACTGCTTCCGGGTCAGCTTTTAGGGCAGATTCAAAGGCAGCGTAAATCCCCGCTGATTTTGCCGAGGCTAATGAGGTCACGTCACCCTCTGTCATGCGGCGTAGCAACAGATTGGCCGTGCCGCTGGCGGGGTAAAGTTTGTTGTTCGGCTCGCTCAAGCCGTGAGCTTTGCCGGCGCTTACGCTCTCGGCCAGTTGCAGCAGATCAACGTCGCGAAGCGAAAACACATCGGATTGTCCGGAACTCTCGAGCAAGGCCACGGGACCATCGCCGCAATAACCAAGGCAGGTGACATCACCGACGCTCACTGAATCATTGCAGGCTGCGCTCAGTTTGTTTTTACAGGGCTCGGAGCCCGCCGCGAAACAAGCCTCGCCGTTGCATAAGTTCAGGCGCTTCGCACTGGGTTCAGTTGAGCGCAAGTCATCGTAAAACTTCGCTACACTCCGGACTAGCGACGGAGGTAAGTTAACCTCTTTGGCGAGGGCGTCGATGGCCTCGTCGCTGACAGCGCCATGCTCATGAGCGATCTGAGCGAGGCGGTCGTAGACGGTTTCACCTTGACCCAAAAAGCGGTTTTGCAAGGCGATTAAATTTCTGGTCATGAGGACTCCGGCTTGGTTCCTTTAAGAGCCTTAAGGCAACTGCACCCAACATCGCAAACTTTCATTGGCAACAAAGCGCGGTCATGAGTTTGCAAAGGGCGCGTACCAACCTATTCTCCGCTTCGATTGGAACCTGCTTAAACAAGCAGGCAGCTCTTTAGATAACAACTTAACGAGCCTTTTTTTCGAATGGCTTATGCAACACAGAGCCGATAACTGGGGAGGGCCGGCGACGCAGCCGCTACCGCCTCGCGGCGCGCTCTAAGCACTGGAGATTCCCGTGAACAAGATTCTACACATTTCACTTTTGGCTAGCCTCGTATCCTGCGGCGGCGATCAGGTGGTTGTGCGTGAGACCCAAGCGAGTTGTCGCGACGGAATTATACAGGCCGGCGAGCAATGCGACGATGGCAACGAAGACACCAACGACGCCTGCACCAATTTTTGCACTTTGGCGCTCTGTGGCGACGGTGTGTTGCGCACCGATTTGGCGCTTGGCGAACTCGGCGCAGAGGGTTGCGATGATTCGAACCAAGACGATGATGACGCCTGCACCAGCCAATGCGAAACTGCACGCTGCGGCGATGGGGTTAAGCGGCTGGACTTGAGCGAAGGCGATGAAGCCTATGAATACTGCGATGATGGAAACACCGACAATTACGACGCCTGCCGCAACGCTTGCGCCGAGGCGAGCTGCGGCGATGCGGTGGTACGATCTGATCTCGAAGCCGACGAGCGTGGTTTTGAAGAATGTGACGACGGAAACGCGGACGACAGCGACAATTGCTTATCGACTTGTATCGAGGCGAGCTGCGGCGATGGAGTGATCTCGGCGGGTGAAGGCTGCGATGACG
>JAPKCE010000190.1 GCA_028823075.1 Myxococcota bacterium | reverse complement strand
GGCGCAGCGGCCTTCGCTGGCGCTGGCGGCTCCGGCACTTTCACTTTTTCTTTGGGTGTAACGACGGGCGCCGTGGCAGGTTTGACAGGCGTCTTCTTACGTCGGCGTTTCTTGCGCCGACGTTTCTTGCGCCGACGCTTTGCTAGCAAAAGCGGAGTCGAGGCAGAAACCGCCCCTGTGGCTGGCACTTGCGCCGCCAGCGAGGGGGCCGAACTCAGCCCAAAACTGACGACGATGAACATGACGATCATACGGCGAAGCGCCAAGCGCGCACGAAATGTAATTGGCTTCAACATAGACCTCTTCTTGACGGCAAAGGGTATCCTCGCGCAACCGCGAAGCGTCTTCAACCGGAGCATGACCACGACATGGCCATTACCATCTATCATAACCCGCGCTGTTCGAAGAGCCGCGAGACCCTACAACTGCTGCGCGACCAAGGCATTGAACCGCAAATCGTTGAGTATCTAAAGACAGGCCTCGCCGAGCTTGAAATTCATGACTTGGCCAAGGCGCTTGCTTGCAGTTTGCACGAGCTTCTGCGTTGCAAAGAGGTGGCCTACGCAGAACTCGGCCTGAGCGACGACTCGAGTGACTCGACCATCGTAACGGCCTTACAGAATACGCCCGTGCTGCTCGAGCGCCCGATTGTCATTAGCGACAAGGGAGCCGCGGTTGGGCGCCCACCAGAAAGCGTCCTGGCGCTTTTATCATGATTCATATCGTGCTGGTATCACCGGAAATCCCCGGTAACACGGGGAATATTGGGCGCAGTTGCTTAGCGGCTGGTGCGCATCTTCACCTGGTTAAGCCGCTCGGGTTTTCGCTCGACGATGCCCGCGTCAAGCGCGCCGGTTTGGACTATTGGAAGCATGTCGAGTTAAGCATCCACGAATCGATTGAAGAAGCTGCCATAGCCATCCCCGGCTTTGATCAGGCGCTGTGGTTTTCGACGCATGCGACAACGGACTTCTTCGATGTTCAGATCCCGGACCCCGCCGTATTAATCTTTGGGCGAGAGACCAAAGGCCTGGGCGATGAGCTTCGCAGCCAACACCGTCAGCGCCTGGTCAAACTGGCCATCAATAGCGAGCATATCCGCTCACTCAACCTGGCAAACAGCGCGGCGATCGCACTGTATGAGACCTTGCGACAGCGGCGCTAAGCGGAGCATGCTCTGCTCATGATCACCCTTTTTGGCCTGCTGCTCGCCGCCCAGCCCCTCGAAGCTGAACTCGGATTTTCCGCCTCGCTGTCGAACCCAGCGATGGCGATCACTATGCGTGCCCGCCGCGGAGTTTCGAGCGGCTGGGAGGCACGCCTTGAGTGGAACCCGTGGGTTAGCTTTGCCGGCTTCGAGCAGTTGCTAGCTGGAACGCTCAATATCGGCGCTGGCTGGTACAAACGCTACTTTATGAACCGCGTGCGCTTCGTCGCCAGCAGCGGAGCTTCGGTTCTGCTCTTCGACACCCCCATCGACACCAAGGGGACCACCGGCGGATTTCTCTCCATCGAGCCGGCCTTGTTGAGTTGGCCTTTGCGCCGTGGAACGCTCACTATCGACCCCGGCAGCGTGCATCTCATCATGCCGGTGCTTGGCGGTCTGCCCTTGATTCACCGCCAATTCCGTCACGGCATCGGCTGGGCCATGTCGTGGTGAGATGGTTAATGGCGCTGCTTGTGCTCGCTCCAGCGAACGCCCCAGCTTTTTCCATTGGCAGTGCCATCTCCGACTATTGGCTCTTCGCCCCCGGCGGCGCCGAGTTATCTAAAACTCTCGGCAATCGCCCACGGGCTCAAGCGCTCCAAAGCTAAAGGGCCGCGCCTGCTTTACCAACAATTGCCGCTCGGGGCCGACCAGCTTAAACTCTATATCCATGGCGAAATAACGGTTCGCATTGTCGGGGTCGAGCAGAGGGCGAAAAGCGCTGTGGATTCCGGCCAAAGTGCAAATAGCCTGGCGCAGTTCGACAGTCTGCAACACCGGCGCGCCACGGGTCAAACTGCTACGCCTTTGATAAACAACCTCAGGTGAGCGCCCGAAACGGAAAATAAAGCTCTCAGCCTGAACGCCGGGTGCCGGGTTGGTCACCGAAGCCTCACCGGCCTGGACGATCATGCTGTGAATATCGCCGCGGTTGGGGTTGAGGATGCTGCGCGATATCCCCACCCCGTTGGCTTTCTCTGAGCGATAAGCAGCATGAACAAGGACGCCCATACCGAGCAACGATTGGTCGACTTTAAACCACGAGCGTTCATCAAAGGCGCGAGCGCTCCATAAACTGGCCCAAACTTGGCGTAGACCGTCGGCCACCGAGCGCTCCTCGTTACCCACCTCGACGCTCACCGAGCGGTACAGACCAGCGCCGTTAAACCCAGGTAGATCCTCGGTGTTTGAGCTGCTACGAAGCCGCGTTCTGGCCTGCCCGTAGCGAGAGCGGATCCCCTCGGTTAGGGAGGCCAGCAGAGCCGGCTCGACAGCGTGTTGTAAAATCAATTGCTGTACCCTTTCGAGCCCCTCGGCGCGACGCTGCGGATGACTTTGAAACAAAGGGTCACCGAGCAATTCTTGGAGCAGGCCTTGGGCACCACTGGCGCTAAAATGCTCGACGCTGTGGACCAGGGGCAAGGCGAAAGCGTCGGCCGGGGTGTTGACCGCGCCCGCACAACTGCTGCGAGTTAGGCGGAACTGTTCGAGTTGGGCTAGGTGGGCAGCCTTAGCTCCCAGCCCCGGTAATGCCTCCAAACCATGATGTCCAAGGGGTTGAACACCGCGCAGGTCTAGATCGCGACGTGGGCGAAGGACTTCTTGTTCGGCCAGTCGCTGAGCCTCGTGGTCTTGAGCCTCTTCGGCGCTGGCGAGGCGAATGGAGAAGCCCCCAGAATGAACTTCAAAACGGATTAACTGGTCGAGAAATGGTGCTACCCGCGGGTCGTTACGAGCGTCTCGCAAGGCTAAGTTTGGCGTGCCTCGGTTCTTCGCCAAAAGGTTCACATGTGCCAGCGGTGTTTGAAACGATTCGGTGATCAGCCCTGCGCTCAAAGCGAGTTCGTTGGGCACCTCGTCGGTGAGCACGATAATCTGCGCGCCGAGAGTCGCTGAAGCGAGTTCATGATAAGCAATAAAACGCAGCAAGCCAAAGCTCACGGCGGCGTTGAGTGGTTGTTCTTGCATGCCAATGAAAGGCGCATTCTCAGCCACCATAGGCAGGCTACCTTGAAGCGCTAAGACCTTGTCGTGCTGGCCCGAACTCTGCGGACGAAGGTGCCACAAGTCAGGCTTTAGCATCCTCCTCATAAGCAGCCAAAAAACCTCGTTAATTTGGGCCGTCGACACCTGGTCGCCGGTGACAAACTCAAGGGTATGAAGCGCGTTGCTTGAACTGCGCACCAGGGTGCTCAAATAGTAGCGCCTACTGTCAACGGCTTCGTATTGGTCGGCAGAAAACTGGCGCCATCCGGCACGAAAGACGGCGGCTTCTTCAGGGTCGCAGCGGTCAAGTTCGGCCTGGGCTTCAATGAGCCGCCGCACGAAGGTGTAATGAAGGTCAAAACGGGCGCTGGAGAGCAGGTGAACCACCCCACCCGCCTGCCTATCAATAACCGATTTTACAGCCTGTATACCCAGCGCGCGACCACCGGTAGACAAGGTCTCAAAATCAGCGGGCGTAAGCAGGCGATGAGCGCGCTCGCCAAGCGCACGACTCGCCAGCGGCTCGCAAGTTCTGTTGCTTTGATTTGCGCTCGACCCATAACAAAGATGCCAGGTTGCGGCGCCATCGCCCTGGCGCGCGAGCACGGCATCGTCGGGCCAATGCATGAAATCGACCCGGTCGAGCAATTCGCCCTCGGCATTAAATAAACTCACGACACCTTCGAAATCGGGACTGGCATCCAATGCGGACATGGCCTCTGGACCCACCGCAAAGACTCGCATCTCACCGGCCTCGATCTCGCCGGAAAGCGGAAGAAGATACCCTCCTCCGACCTCCGGATAACTCTCGCCGGGTTGCATGGCTGCAAGTTCGACGCGCAGACCGTCTAGACTGCGACTTTGCCCCGACCAAATCTCGATAAATGGTTGGTCCTGGCGCAGCGCAAGCTCGTTGAGTCGCGGGCTACTCCCAGCCTGAGGCCAAGGGTCGGGCCATGCGAACTCGGCATAAACGTAGTCAGGCGGTACAACCGCCGGCGGCGGCGGCGAGCAAGAATCGGGGTTGGGCGCGTCGGGACTAGCAAAAGAGCAAAGCCCTGGCGCACCGAGAGCATCGGGAAAGCGCGCCATCACTTGGTTTGGCGACAAAGCCGGAAGCTCCCAGCAGTCAATCAAACCCTTTTGCACATGCCAAAGCATCAAGGGCTCGCCCGATGAACTCAGCTTAAAATCGTGGTGCAAGGGCCCTTGATCGAGGTCTTTATCAAGCCACAGCAAGCGACGCTCACCGGGACCAAGCTGCCCACCCGCCAAACGGTGCGTCTGGTCAGGTTCATCACCAATAAAGAAATCTCCGAGCTCAATCGGCATATCGCCAGCATTGACCAACTCAACGAAGTCCTCGGTCTCAAGCTCTTCATCCAGCCAGATCCCTTCGTTTTTAGCTGCCGCTTCGTTAAGGCGCAGACAGGCAGCGCCCGAACAAACAGCGCTCGCCGGAGCACAATTAACGACCCCGCCGTCCCAGCCCAAAGGCCGCCCGCCATCGATAACTCCAGCATCAACACCGCCGTTGGTCCCCGAAGAGCATGCCCCCAAGCCAAGCAAAGTTAAGACAAAAATGCGCTTCATTAATTCTCCCGATAGCTAAGCTTGCCTAAGCCAGCACCCCTGCGCAATTCCAACAAGAACAACCAAGCCCCGGATTACAGGCCCTTAATATCGCAGCCCTTCATTTCTCGCTCCGCTCAATTCCATTGAACCCCAGTTCTCACAGCACTTGATACCACAGGCCTCTCGACTCCCACCCTCCTCCCAGCGCCACCAAACATCCACCCGCCGAGAGCCTTGAACCAAACAGTAAACGCGGCCAAAGTATGCGTCTGCATC
>JAPKCE010000189.1 GCA_028823075.1 Myxococcota bacterium | reverse complement strand
CCGCCGGGGACGACGCCGACGAAGACGCCGAACTCGGTGAGGTTGCGAATGCGACCCTGAATAACGGTACCCACGGGGTAACGCTCAGCCAGGGTATGCCACGGGTTCTCTTCGAGCTGCTTCATGCCCAAGGAGATGCGCTTGTTCTCTAAATCGATGTCGAGCACGCGGGCTTCGACTTCGTCACCCAAAGCGACCATCTTGGACGGATGCTTGATGCGACGGGTCCAGCTCATTTCGGTGACGTGAACAAGGCCTTCGACGCCCGCTTCGATCTCGAGGAAGGCCCCGTAATCGGTCATGGAGACGACGATACCCTTGACGTTCATGCCGAGCGGGTACTTGTCCTTGGCTTCGAACCACGGATCCTCGCAGAGTTGCTTGACACCCAAGGAGACGCGCTCCTTGTCGGAATCGAACTTGAGGACTTTAACTTCAACCTCGTCGCCGACGTTGTAGAGTTGACCAGGATGGTTGACGCGGCCCCAGCTCATATCGGTGATATGCAGCAGACCGTCGATACCGCCCATGTCGATGAAGGCGCCGTAATCGGTAAGATTCTTGACGATGCCGGTAAGGACAGCGCCCTCTTGCAGACGATCGAGGGTGTCAGTGCGTAGCGCTGCTCGCTCTTTCTCGAGCAGAGCGCGGCGGCTGAGCACGATGTTCGGGCGACGGCGATTGAACTTGATGATCTTAAAGTCCATCGCTTCACCGATGAGACGGTCGTAATTGCGCACGGGGCGCAGGTCGACTTGCGAGCCCGGCAGGAAGGCTTTCACGCCGATGTCGACGTGCATGCCGCCTTTGACTCGGCCGATGATGGTACCGGTGACGACTTCATCGTTCTCGAAGGCTTCGGCGATCTCGTCCCAAACCTTGAGGCGATCTGCCTTCTCTTTGGAGACGTCAAGGTAGCCTTGTTCGTTCTCCATCCGCTCGATGTATACGGTGATCTCAACGCCCTTGGCGAAGGTTTCTTCGTCCATGTTACGGAACTCATGGCGCGAGATCATGCCTTCGCTCTTGAAGCCTACATCGACGACAATGTAGTCGCGATGCACTTCGATGATGGTGCCCTTAACAAGCTTACCCTCTTCGAATTGTGAGTCTGAAGGCTCGGCTTGTTTAAGCAGATCTTCAAAGGTGAAGCCCGCTTCGAGCAGGTCACCAGATGAGTTTGTGGAAAAATCTAATTCGGTCATTTGACCCTTTTCTTGCCGTGGTCCGGCGAATCCGGAACATGGATGGTGGCGCCCTCTGCCCGACGCGTGATGTTTTAATTTAAAAGGCTTGGTGACAGACCCAACCCTTGCAAGGACCGGCTTGTGCGCCTCGTTAGCAGCGGGGTCAAGGAAAACTCACCACCCCAAAGGTGGTCTTGGGGCCCAAGAAGCGGTAGGCGCATTTTCCATTTGAGAGTTCGATTCTATTGAGCACACGACCACCCGAACCGATCTCGCGAATAGCGCAACTCAGCGCGCTGGGTCCGGGCATGGAAATTTTTGGTGATTATTACCTTCTCGGCCGAGTTGGCTTGGGCGGTATGGCGGAGATCTTTCGCGCCCGGCGCTTTCAAACTCCGGTCGAAGGTTCTGAGCTAGGACCTTTTGGGCGAGCCACTAAAAGGCCGCTCACCGGCGAATGTGTCGTGGTGCTCAAACGTCTCCTTGTTGAACAAGCTAAGAACCCGTTTTTCCTCGATAACTTCATCATGGAAACGGATGTTACTCGCCTATTCGACCACCCGAATGTGGTGAGTACTTTGGAGAGCGGCGACGTCGATGGGGTGTTCTTTCTGGTAATGGAATTTGTCAGCGGAGTGAACCTCAACACCTTGCTCGGCAAACTGGCGAGCCAGCGCGAGCGCATGGACCTGCAACTGGCCTTGTACCTAGTACATAGCGCCGCGGCGGCGCTGGACTATACCCACAACTTTCGTATGCCGAGCGGCCGCAGTAGCCGCTTTATTCACCGGGACCTCAGCCCACATAATATTTTCCTCGGCTTTTCGGGGAAGGCCAAACTCGGCGACTTTGGCGTCATCCATATGGACGCCCTCGAGGGCTCCTCGCAGGGCGCGGTCGTCACTGGAAAACTCGGTTATCTGAGTCCGGAACAGGTTACATCTCAAGAACTCGATGAGCGTAGTGACATGTTTAGCCTGGGAATTATCCTCTACGAATGCCTCACGGGCCGGCGGCTTTTCTATGCCCGCCGCGGCGAGCGCGAAGTCGATGTGATGAAGCGTATTCGCAAAGCTAAAATCCCACCGATGAGCGACGCAAACCCGGACCTCCCGGCTGGCTTGGAAGCTATCGTGCTCGGTTGCCTTCGAGCTGAGGTCGAAGAACGCACCCCTTCGGCTGAAGCCCTGCTGCATGCCCTGGCGCCCTACATCACCCACGACGCCTTTCAGCAGTCTGAAGCGCTGGTAAGTTTACTCGTTGATATTTTCCCCACTCAGCATGCCGAATACCTGCGAGATCTGGACAATGGCCTCATCCGTTTATGAGCTAGAAAACCTGCTCGAGCGGCGAGCCGCTTGGAGCCGCCTAGGGCTGACTGTCGGCTTGGTTCCGACCATGGGCGCCTTGCATGCTGGACATCTATCGCTCATCGGCAAGGCAAAGGCGGTGGCGGACCGGGTGGTCGTGTCGATCTACATCAACCCGAAACAGTTTGCTCCAGGTGAAGACCAGGAGAGCTACCCTCGCGACGCCGAAAATGATTGCGCTCAAGCCTTGGCTGCCGGTGCCGACCTAGTTTGGCTCTGTCCGCCGGACAGTATTTATCCAAAAGACTGGGCGACGAGCGTGATCCCAAGCGGTGTGGGCCTCGGTCTAGAGAGCAACCACCGACCCCATTTCTTCACAGGAGTGGCGACGGTGGTAGCTCGGCTCTTCGCCTTGCTCAAACCGCAATTCGCGGTGTTTGGCGAAAAGGACTTTCAGCAACTCAAAGTGGTTGAACAACTCAACCGTGACCTCTGCTTCGGCGTGACGATCATCGCCGCTCCGCTCGTTCGCGGCGTCGACTGCCTGGCGTTGAGCAGCCGTAATCGCAACCTGAGCAGCGAGCAGCGCGAGCGAGCGCTGGCCGTACCTCGCAGCCTACAAGTTGCTTGCTCGGCCTACGCCGAGGGCGAGCGTTCAACGCAAGTGCTCTGCCAGCTAGGACGCTCGGTGCTGAGTGACTCGGGCATCGCCGTCGATTATTTTGAGTTGGTAAAAAGCTCGGATCTACAGCCCGCCCCTCGTGAACTCAGTGGAGATGACACCGACCTTCGTTTAATGGTGGCAGCGCTGTGCGGCACCGTTCGGCTCATCGATAATTGCGCCTTGGATACGCCACCATGTCCTTAAAGAAGGTGCGGATTGGCTCGAGAGCCTACGAGCGACTGGGTGACGAACAGCTTCGCGAGCGCGAGAAGCTGGTCACCCGTGCCCAGACCTTAGCCTACGCTCGGCTCGTTATTTTGGCCATCGGCATGGGCTTACTCGCCATGCCAAACCTGGCGCTCGATATGGGTTTGGTCACCAAGCAGGTGCTGGCCTGGTACCTGATCATCATCGCTTACACCGCGCTGCATGTGGTCCTCATGCGCCACCAGCGCTGGGGCGCTGCCGTGACCGCGGTGACGATAGTGGCCGACCTCATCGCCATCAGCTGGTTAATCTTTGCAAGCGGCGGGCTCGACAGCCCCATGGTCGGCCTTTTGTTGATCCATACCACGGTTGTCGCTCTGGTCTTTCCCAGCGGCTTGGTGATGGTGGCGCCCCTATTGACCGTCGGCGGTATCGCCCTTGCGGAATGGCTCAGCGGTATCAGCCCCGAAGTGCTCAGCTTTCAACTCGGATGGTACGCTGGACTCAACCTGATGGTGGTGGCGATCGTGGTGCATATCTCGCAGCGCGAAGGCGAACAAACTCGGGAGATTTTAGCGCTCGAAGGCCATTTAAAAAAGAATGCTGTGGTCGACGAGCGCAACCGGCTGGCGCGCGAGATGCACGACGGAATTGGTGCCGCGTTGAGCGGCTTGGTGATCCAGGCAGAATACCTAAAGTCGATGCTCGACGAGGGCGAAACCAGACAAGAAGCTGAAGAGCTTTACGAATTAGCGCAGACGGCCATCGAAGAGCTGCGGCGCTCGCTCAAGATGATGCGCTCCGACTTTGAACTGCTTCCGGCGCTGCTCGAATACTGCCGTGGCGCGGCTGGGCGCTACCGAGTCGCCATCGACCCCGACCTGATGGAGCCTCCACCGGGCATTCCCAGCGAACAACAGTTAGCCATTTTCCGGGTGCTGCAAGAATGCCTGAGCAACGCGGTCAAACATGGTGCAGCAAAACGCATCTCGGTGCAGTTGAGTTTTCGCGACAACAAACTGACCCTCGAAGTCGAAGACGACGGCAAGGGCTTCAACCCGACGCTCGACAAGCATGGGCATTACGGCCTGATCAACATGCGCGAACGCGCCACCCGCTGGGGCGGCGGCTTCACCATCGAATCGGCGCCAGGCTCGGGATGTCGCGTTATCTTCTCGGTCCCCTTCACCCCCCCAAATCTCGAGTTGCCAGACGAGATCTACGAGGCCAGCCAGATCCGCCTGGCACGTCTGGACTGATGCTCTTGGCTGCTTTGGTTTTGGCTGTAATTATTAATCTTGCATCGCTGAGCGAGCGGCCGTATCTCGCCCCCGCTTAGTGCCAACTTAGCTCAGTCGGTAGAGCAGCTCACTCGTAACGAGCAGGTCATCTGTTCGATTCCGATAGTTGGCTCCAGGAATAAGAAGGACTTACGTTTAGCGCTGTGAGTCCTTTTTGTTTTTAGCTCCCCGTGTAGCTCCCTTTTTCGCTACGCATCAAACGGCCATTGTATTCTTTAGCGATTTGAGTCGGCTTTTGGGCCCACCATCAGCGGCTAATCCAAGATTCGCACTTCGACCGGTGTGTGGCGGTCCGTAGTGCTGCCGTCGCCGAGTTGGCCGTAACCATTCCACCCCCAACAGCGCACCGCGCCCGAATCGAGCAGCGCGCAAGTGTGGCTA
>JAPKCE010000188.1 GCA_028823075.1 Myxococcota bacterium | reverse complement strand
ATATAGGCTTCGCCGTTGTACAGTTGCAGCCCGATATGATCCCCAGCGCCCAGACCTTGATCAGCAAGGTAATGCGCTAAACGGTTGCTGGCGGATTCGAGTTCGGCATAGGTCATGCGCGTCTCGCCAGCGATTAAAGCCTCATTATCAGGGACCGTATCCACAACGGTTTCAAACAGGTCAGCGAGGTTGAACACCGCCATCTCGAACTCCTTATCCGGCCATGGGCGTATCGCCCACGATCCACATGGCAAAAAACTGCGATCCACCACCGTAAGCATGACCCAAAGCGCGACGCGCCTTGGGCACTTGATGCGCCCCAGCCTGACCTTTGACTTGCAAAGCCGCTTCGGCAAAGCGGATCATTCCCGAAGCTCCGATCGGGTTCGAACTCAGCACGCCGCCCGACACATTGACCGGCAAACAGCCGCCGAAATCAGTGCTGCCGTCGAGCACCATACGCCAACCCTGGTCCACTTCGGCAAAACCAAGGTTTTCGAGCCACATCGGTTCGAACCAAGAAAACGGCACATATATTTCTGCCATATCCAGTTCGGCGCGCGGGTCTTTTATCTGCGCCTGACGATACAGCGCCGCGGCGCAATCTTTGCCGGCTTGCGGGCTAACCGCGTCGCGGCCAGGGAAGAAAATCGGTTCGGAACGTTGCGCCATCGCTTGCACAAAAGCCGGTGGGCTTGGGGCTTTAGCAGCCGCCTTTTCCGACGATAGGACCAAGGCGCAAGCGCCATCGGAGCTCGGGCAAGTCTCTAGGTAATTGATCGGGTCCCAAAGCATCTGGGCGCTTTGCATCTGTTCATAAGTTGGCGCCCCTTGCAGATGGGCAAACGGGTTTTTGGCGGCGTTGCGACGGTCTTTCATCACCACCCGCCAGCCTACATCTTGCGGTGCTTTGCTGCGATTAATATAGGCTTGAATTAGAGGTGCAAAAAACCCTCCCGCCCCAGCGACAACCGGAGGCTGGAAAGGGTAAACCGGCGACAGAGCCCACATGGCGTTCGAGCAACTCTGCACTTCAAAAGCCACGCAGAGCACCCGTTCATGAACCCCGGCGGCAATAAGGTGGGCGGCGTAAAGAGCCGTGGAGCCGCCCACGGAACCTGCCGTATGCACGCGAATCATCGGTTTATTTGCCGCACCCAAAGCGCTGGCCAAATGATGCTCAGGCATCATGATACCCTCGAAAAAATCCGGCGCTTTTCCGATAACGACAGCGTCGATGTCGGCGAACTGCAACCCCGCGTCGTCGAGCGCCCTGAGCGCTGCCTCGCGAACCAAGCCTGTGAAGCTTTGGTCCTGGCGCTTGGCGGCGTAGCGCGTCTGGCCAACACCGATCACCGCGCAAGGCCGCTTCATGGAGAGTCACCAAACACGCAAAGCAGGTTTTGTTGCAGCGCAGGGCCGGCGCTGGCGTGCCCGAGCGAGCGCTTGACCCGGCCTTGCATAACGGCCTCGGCAGCCTCCCCAAGATGCATCAAGCCCGACACCATGAAGGCATCAAAGGCGCTGGTTTTACCCTGGTTGGTCGGTAGCTCATCGCCCAAACCCAAGGTTGTTTTGAGCATCTGTCGCTGATGTGTAAAAACAGCGTGTAATTCAGCGTATTCGACCTGATGACTCGACAGCGAGACCGCTTCGGCGGAGCGCTCCAGTGCAGGCAACTGCCCGAGGTTTCGCTGCCCCAATTCAGAGCGATCGATGCGGTGGTCAATGGCGCGTATCCACGCAGGGCGCGGGCATAGCTGACGAGCGCGATCGCCGGCCGCCAGCAAGACGGCAGCGGCGCCGTCGGCTTCGGGTAAGCGTTCAAGCCCGGCTCCAAGCAGACCGGCAGCGCTAGCCTGTAACCCGGCGATCGCCTGTTCGTCCAAACCCAAGGGCGCTCCCCAATGCGGATCGCTTTGCAAACCCAGCAAACGGTTCAAATTAGCCTGACTTGAGCGACCAAAAGCGTAAACCAAAGCACAGTCAATTTCTCCGGACTGTAGGCGTACCCAAGCTTCATACAGCGCAAAAGCACCGTCCATCTCAACATGGCTTTCATCGATGGGAGGAACAGCGCCGAGTCCATCCAGAGCCGAAATAAAGACAAAGGGTCTACCGCTGAGAAAGTCGCAAGAACCGGAAACAACAAGGTCGATATCTTGCTGTTTTAAGCCAAGCTTATCGCGCAGCGAGGAACAGACTTGCTGAGTCAACTCGACCTCATCAAGTGGGCTCTCGGGCTGCAACTCGCTATGCGAAAACCCCACCAGGGCTACAGGGCGCATCTACAGATGCTCCGCATAAGTATCGGCCGCGGCGTCGGCTTCATCGAGAGCGCAAAAATAGTCGATGGCCTGCATGGAAGCCAGCGCTTCGTCGCGCCAAACGGCGACAACACGCATGCCGATGCGCAGCGAGCCCGGCAGGCCTTTGAGCAAGTGCAAAATAGGTTGGTCGGCGCCATCGAGAAGCACTGAGGCGCAGGCGTAGGGCGGCTTGAGTTGTTGCCCCGGGAAATCGATGCGGACCACAGTAAATGCGACCACGGTGCCGGAGTCGCTCACCTCAACCTCAGCAGCGCAAAGCTCGCCACTTTGGGGACAGGCGCCGCGCGGCGGCAGCAAGACCTTTTGGCTGGCAGGGCTGCGCCGCCCTATAATTTTGCGTTCACTCAATTGGTGTAAAAACCGACTCTGAACACGGCCTGCTCGCACTTGATATTCGAGCGAGACGGGAATGTTCAGGCGCTCGAGCAACTCATCCCCTTCGGGCATAACAACACAACTTTGGTCGACGCTCTCGGGCACAAAGCTCTCGAGATCGCGAATGCTGCCGATTCGCTCATCGGCCCAGCGCGGGCGAACCCTCAAACCGGCACAAGCCAGCGATTCATCGCCGCCGGTGTCGACGATATGCAAAAAGTGGCTGGAGCATTGATCAAGGCGAATTAGCGCAAAAGCAAAGGGCGTTTTCGAAGGGTGGTGGGCAAGAGGCTGGGCTATCCAAAAGGCATGCACAATCTCACCGGCGCCTGTTAGCTCGACCATCTCAGTCAAGCTCTCGGCACTTTCGGGGTGGTATTCGCTGGGCGGGCAAAAAATCTCGTTTTCGCCGCCGCGAACTCCCAGCAACTGGGCGCGCTTCAGGCCATTAAAAAACGCATTAAGCACGGGGCCCAAACCGCGTTTATAAACGTATTCCAGGCGGTAAGGCTGAGTCAGTCCGGCGGGCTCGCCCATGCCCTCAACCCTCTTTCAAAATCATCGAAAGGTAGTGCTTTTCTGGGCGTGATGAACTGCGACCAACATGGATGTGTTTAAACTCGAAATAGGCGTCCAAGCCCTGGGGTCCGAGCTCGCGCCCGATACCGCTTTGTTTGAAACCGCCGAAAGGGTATTTGGGGTTGATAAGATGGTAATCATTGATCCAAAGCGTACCGCTTTCGATGCGCCGCGCCATGCCTGTCGCACGCTCTAAATCACGCGACCAAATCGAACCTCCGAGCCCGTATTTGGAATCGTTAGCGATGCGAATCGCATGGTCGTCGTCGACGTATCGAATGATCACTAAAACCGGTCCGAAAATCTCTTCACAGGCGGCCGTCATGTCGTTTCGCACATCGGTGAAACAGGTCGGCTCATAATAGAAACCGTTTTCATCACAATGCTCTGGACGCTTACCGCCAAACACCAAGGTGGCGCCTTCGTCGTGTAAACTCTGTACATATCGCTCAGTATTTTCGAGCTGTTTCAACGAGATTAAGGGACCCATTGTCGAGGTAACATCCATCGGGTCGCCGACCACAACGTTGGCGATTTCCTGTTTCAAGCGAGCGACGATTTCGTCGTGCTTAGCGTCCGGAACCAACAAACGAGTTCCCGATTCGCAGACCTGCCCCGAATGAAAGAAGCTGCCGAAAATGGCGCCCGGAATGGCGATGTCGAGATCGGCGTCATCAAGAAGTATGGTCGCCGATTTACCGCCCAATTCGAGGAGGCAGTTGGTGACGCGGTCAGCGCAGGACTTCATGACCTTTTTTCCGACCTCGTTGGAGCCGGTGAAGCTGACTTTATTGACGAGAGGATGCGCCACTAAGGCAGCGCCAAGCTCGGCATCTGGCCCTGTAATGACGTTAATAACACCCGGAGGAACTCCCGCTTCGGTGCATATTTTCGCCATCATCAAGGCGGTGCAAGGAGTCAATGGCGAGGGTTTTAATACCAGGGTGCAGCCTGCCGCTAGTGCCGGAGCAACCTTCCAAGAAGCCGCCGCAAACGGGAAATTAAAGGGGATGATTGCTGCGACCACGCCGACCGGTTCGCGGCGCACGATACTCGTCGCCTCGATGGGGAAAAACTCTTCGGTGGCCTCTTCGAGTTGCAGCGCTTCACAGAACTCAGCGTGCTGCCCAAAACTCATGTTCGCACCCATGATATCAGCACCGTTGGCCTTTCGCATGGTGCCGCCAGAGTCCTGAATCTCGGCCATCACGAGGGCCATATGCTCGTCGCTAATTAAATCGGCGATTCGGCGCAAAATCTCGGCGCGCTCAGCAGGTGTCTTGTTTCGCCATACCCCGCTGTCGTGGGCAGCCTTGGCCGCTTTTACAGCGCGGTCAACGTCGAGCGTCGAGGCTGCCGCGAACTCAGCCCAAGGCAATCCGTTTGCGGGGTTGATCGAGGTATAAACCGCCCCATCTTGGGCGGCAGAAAACTCTCCATCGATGAACAGGCCGTAGCGTTCCACGAAAAGGTGCCCGACTAATTCTGAGGAAAGATCTGCTTGAGTTTCATCGCCATCGGGATGGCGCCTTTTATCTTCATCTTTCCGGTCATGAAAGCCATCTGACCGTTCAAGTCACCGTTGACCATCGAGACGTAATTATCGCCTGTCATTATAAAGGTCGTTGTCGCCTTTTCAGCTGCCCCTTGATGCACGCTAAAAGTGCCGTCCTCGACGTTGACATGCCAGGTTCCAGCCGGGTCCAAATTAAATTGGTAGGTGGCGCTAACCCCCTTGGCTCCATCGGCGACGAAACGCTGGTCGAG
>JAPKCE010000187.1 GCA_028823075.1 Myxococcota bacterium | reverse complement strand
CATCATATTTTAGGCGCGCACTTTCATCCATCTTGAGCAGGCGAATGAACATGGTGGGCACCATATGCGAGGTGGTCACGCGGTAAGCCTGCACCCTTTGAAGCATGCCCTCGGGAGTCCATCCGTCCATCAACACAACCGTATGTCCGAGATGAAGATGGTTGGTCGCAAAATTGAGCACCGCCGTATGATACAAAGGCGCCACTGTGAGGTGCACATGGCTGCTTCCCGGGGGCATATCAAACAGGCTCAAAAACAAGGCTTGTTGGTTGGACACCATCTCGGGCTCACAATCGAAGACGGCGCGACGGACGCCCTTCGGCCGGCCGGTGGTTCCCGAGGTATACGTCATGGCGCTGCCGGCGCGACGCTGCGTTGGGGTATCACCGCTTTGCAACGCTTTGAAGCGCTCGAAACTAGCGAAGTCTTTGAGCCCGCCATCGACACTGAAGCGATGCTCGATGGTGCCGTCTACCAAGCCTAATGCACCCTCGACCGCAGCCGCAAAGCGGCCCGAAGCAACGAGTACCTTTGCTTGGCAATCATCGAGAATATAAGCGATTTCAACGGGCGCTAAATTATTGTTGATCGGCGTGAGGAACCAGCCCGCTTGAGTCGCTGCCATAAAAAGTTCGAGCACCGGTGCGCCGTTTGGCAGAACAAAGGCGATGCAATCTCCTGCTTCAAGCCCAAGGAGACGAAAGCCGTGCACCAAGCGATTGGCGCGGGCGAGCAGTTCCCCAGCAGTGATCTCGTTACCCTCGGCTTCGACCAAGGCCAAAGCTTGGGGATGAGCCGCTGCATGCTGCCAAAACCCTAGGCGCTCGACCTGTTCCTCAGCCTTCAAAGTCATCGCTCAAGCTCTCGCCATCTACCGAGGTGTCCTCGTCGAAAAGTTCCTCTTCCCAGGGCACCAAACGGCGCTGCGCAGCGGCGCCCCCGAGGACGCCCGGTTTGAGCCGGGGAAGTTCGGCAAAGCTGCGCTCAAGAAGGGTCAGCAGCGAACGAATATCGTCGCAAAGGTCTGCCGCCGAAGCGGAACCGCCATCGCCATCCGCTAGCGGTTTACGAACTTCTCGCAGGCGCTTATCCGCTACCGATTTTGCCTTTTTCGCGCTCACGAGGTCGCCCTCGCTATGCGCCTGACGCACCTGCGCCAAATCGATGAAGGCATACGCCAAATCGACAAGGGCCTGCCCCAACGGGTCGCGCAGTTCGGCGAGGATTTCACGCGCATGGCGAAGGCGTTGCTGGGCGCGCTCCGCCATGCCTTTATCGCCAGTGAGGCCGCCGAGCAGACCAAGAACAAAACCTTCGGCACGCCGAGAGCCGGACTCGCGCAACAGGACCAACGCGCGGGTGTACAGACCTTCGGCCTGATCGCGCTGCCCCAAGCGCCAATACAGGGTGCCCATATTCGACAGCACCATGGCCTGAGCCTCTGTATGCCCAAGCCCGAGCGCAAGTTGCAGGGCTCGCCCGTAGTTCTCGTCGGCTTCATGCAGGTCGCCGCGATCCATGCATAGCGTCCCGAGGTTACACCAAATGCTCGATTCGCGCTGATGATCTCCAACCTTGCGCAGCAATTCCAAGGAGCGACGCTGATAGATCTCGGCCTGAAGGGGCTCGCCCTTCTCAATACGAAACACAGCGAGGTTGTTGAGGATTCTAGCGAGCAGCGCGTTATCGTCGATTTTTTGTGCAATTTGAAATGCGCGATCTAAGCGGCGCTCGGCTTTCATACGATCGCCCAGGTCGCGATCGACAATAGCCAAACGACTCCAAGCGTTGGCGGTCGCGCCTTCGTCACCCAAGGCCTTCGCGAGGCGCAACATCTCCTCCCCATCGATCATCGCATCTGCCGGACGCCCGACCAAACGGCGAACTTCACAACGCCATTGCAAGCCTTTTAAGCGCTGCTCCGCGGGCAAGCGCTCACGAGCCGCTGCACCATTTTCAAGCAGGTCTACCGCCAGTAAAATAGGGCCTCGATGAATGAGCAAGGGCATCAGGGAGATCGCCGCTCGCGCCGCCCAAACCGGGTTGAGCTCTTCAAAACGGCGATGTACGGCCAGTAGATTATTAAGCTCTGCCGCTAGGCAATTAACCGCCGCCAGGCCATCCGGTCCCGACACTAAAAGCTCGAGCCCTTCCGCAAGTTCAAGATACACCTGCGCATGGCGCTGCATGACATCATCAACTTGCCCGCTGTCTTGTAAAGCCTGCTCGGCCTGCGAACGCACCACACCATACAAACCGTAACGCTGAACGCTGCTCGCTTCGGGTGATATGACTTGATAGAGCAGGCTCTGGTTGCACAGGGTTTCCAAGGCTTTCGCCATTGTTGGTGCATCAGGAAAGGCACTCAAATCGACCAAAGCCCGAGCTTCGACCAATGAAAACCCGCCAACGAACGCGGCGCATTGTTGCAAAGCCGAGCGCGCCCAAGGAGCCAACAACTCCCAAGACCAGTCGCCGAGCTGATGCAGGGTGACCTGCTGCTGTTCAACAAGATCTGGTGGTTGAACTAAGGCCTCAAAACGGCTGCCCAGGCGTTTTTCGAGTTTCGATAAGCTGAGCATATCGACGCGCGCCGCGGCGATTGCGATAGCCAGAGGAATAAAGCGCAAGCGCTCGACCAAACGTTCAACACTTTTACGCCCGCGCTCATCGACGGAAAAACCTGCATCGACCAATTGGGCGCGACGAATGAACAGTTCAACAGCAGCAACGGGTCCCAGTTGAGGCAGATCGTATTCCAGAATATTATCGCCGGCGATCGGCCGTTGCGAGGTGATGAGAAAGCGCGCCTCGGGGGCGCGTGGTATCCACTTTTCCAGCGCTTCGCCCATGGAACGCGACACCTGTTCAACATTGTCGAACAGAAACAGGGCTTCTTCGCGTCCGGCTAACGCATGACCGATCTGCTCGATTTGGCGCCACACGGCCGCGCCGGACAAAGCCAGCCCAAGACAGCGAGCCACCTCGCGCAAAAGGCCCTCGAGCGTTTGCGCCGCGGCAAGATCACAGAACCAAACTCCACCATCGAATTCATCGCCGTAAAGCTCGGCAAAACGCAGGGCAAAACGGGTTTTTCCCATGCCGGTTGGCGCTAGAATAACCAGGGCCGAGGTGTCGAGATGGAGCTTAGTGCGAAGCTCGAGAAGGGCATCTTCACGGCCAAAGAATTCGCTGCGCCCTTTGGGCAAAGTCGCGTGGCGAATGCCAAACGTGCGTGCCGGAGGGAAGCGCCGCACAGTATGACTGATCGGTTGTACCTGGCGAAGATGTTCTTCCCGGCGCAGGCCGCGCAGACGATGCACACCGAGGTCGGCGACCTTGATCTCGAGTTCGGGTTCAAGCTGCGCAAAGGCAGCATCCGAGAGCAGAACTTGGCCACCATGAGCAGCATCGGCGACGCGAGCAGCGCGGTTCACCATGCCACCAAAATAGTCCATGCGACCGGTCGTGGGATCCGGTTTGCAGCGCGGCCGCCCCAGATGAATTCCCATGCGCACCCGCAGCCCACGAAAGACAAGTGTACCCGATTCGCTCTTCAACTCGGCGCCGGAAGGCTGATCGAGAACATCGCCAGGCCAGGGGCATTCGAGCAAACGGCGCTGAGCCTCGAAACACATTTGCAGGGCGCGGGTGACGTCTTTCGCGGCGATCATGAAGGCATCACCCTTAGCCTTCACCTCATAACAACCAAAATCCTCGATCACTTCACGAAGCAGCTTATCGTGCAGTTCGAGCGCCGTATGCATGGCGGCAGGGGCGCGATCCCACAGCACAGTGGAGTCCTGTACATCGGAAAATATGATCACCACCTCGCCGGTGGGCGCTCCTTGTTCAGCGTTTCCCATAGCGATTAAGGAGACCAGCTCGGTCGAACACCGGCCGGCGGACTGAATTGCCCGTCACCGTCGATGATCACGCGAATCGGGTTGGTCATCGCATAGGGCAATATGGGATAAACGCTGGGCTCAACCATATTACCGCCGCCAATATCGATGGGCAGGATCGAGCCAAGGCTGTTGACAGTTTCGTTAAAGCCCAAACGAGCTAAGGGCTCCGAGGTGTAAACCGGCGCCAAATCACGACCGTTAATCCCCATCGCTGCCACCGCGTACCAACTATCGAGTTGCGGTTCGTCTTCGAACACCAAATTAAGGTTCTGCACCTCGGTGTTCGGTACCGTAATACAATCGTTTTGCTCAAGCTGAGTACAGGCCTGAACGATGCGTAACAGGCGACCATTACGGTAGACCTCAACCCGGTCTACATCGAACCAAGTGGGTGACTGGACCTCGATAGCGAGGCGCACCGAGCCGCTAGCTTCAAGCTCAGAACCGACACCCTCATCGTTGATTGTAAAGCGAATAAAGGGGCCATAGCTCGCTACCACTTGGCCGGCGCGTACGGCTTTATCGACCGTATGGGTATTGATGCGCACGGGCATGTCGGTTTCGCTACGTACAAAGTTGCGAGGCATGCCGGCTTCGATATGCCACAGACCATGGCTGTCCGAATTGGCGACGCCTGTGGGAAAGATACCTGCATTGCCCATGCGGAACCAATCCTCGACGACGCCGCGCGGTTCGGCGCAAGGGGCATCATCGGGGCGACCTTCAAGGCAATCTTGCGCCGGTAAACAGCTGCAATCCAAACCGCGACTCGCATCCATGAAGGCGTCCTGTTCGGCCGGCGTGCGACTAAGAAGTTGCCCTAGCGTGCTGCGCCCGAGTCGCTGATGGAGCCGTGAAAATTGCTCGACGCTCAACTCACGGCTGCGCAAACGCTCCACCAACACGGCTAACGAGATGTTGTAATCGCGCAACTCGCCCACGGTTGGCTTGCGGATATAATCCTGACTTTTACCGTTGGCGATTTCAAACCCATCAAAATCAGCGCTGAAATTTAGGGCATTGAGCACCGGATCAGCGCCGGCATAAAGCACGTTGCCATCCGGGTTGAGGTTGTACGAGTTTAAGGCGTAATAATTAAAGTAATCGTACACATGGGCCAGCAGCACCACAGCGTCTTCTTCGCCGTCA
>JAPKCE010000186.1 GCA_028823075.1 Myxococcota bacterium | reverse complement strand
CTGTTGGGGTGTGCGTACCAATGAGGCCGTGCACGATGTGGTGCGCCAAAACTTACTACGCTCGCCCATGTACGCTGGAACTTTGATCGCCGAAGGGCCGCGTTATTGCCCAAGTTTCGAAGATAAAGTGGCGCGTTTTGGTGACAGGGAGAGCCATCAGCTTTGGCTGGAACCCGAAGGCCTTCAGACTCCACAGATGTATCTTGGCGGTATGAGCAGCGCGCTGCCCGCCGAGGTTCAGGCCGAGATGCTCAAAAACCTACCCGGCTTTGAGAAGGCCGAGGTCTTGGTTTGGGGGTATGCGGTCGCCTACGACGCCATCGATCCGATTCAGCTCGATCGCTGTTTAATGGTGCGAAATTTACCGGGTTTGTACCTAGCAGGCCAGATCAACGGCACCTCGGGTTACGAAGAGGCTGCGGCTCAGGGCTTTGTGGCGGCAATTAATGCTTGGCGCACGATCAATGATGAGCCGGCGTTTATCTTGGGCCGTGACCAGGCCTATATCGGTGTGTTGATCGACGATCTAACCACCCGAGGCTGTCGTGAACCCTATCGCATGCTCACCAGCCGCGCCGAGTATCGCCTTGAATTGCGTGAGAGCAACGCCTGGCTACGCCTTGACGATGCGGCTCGCGAGCTCGGCTTGGTTAGCGCCGAGCGCATGACTCGACGAGTTGAACGCCGCGCGGCATTGGATGCGGCGCGGCAGTTGCTTCAGAGCCGCCGACGTGAGGGCGTCTCGGATTGGGCGCGCTTGCTGCGCTCTCAAGAAGACGCCGGTGAAGTGGTTAGACAAGCCGGTGTCGATCTCGGCGGGGCGGACCAGGGTGAGCTGATCGCCGATGGGCGCTATGCTGGTTATATCGCCCGAGAGCGTCGTCGTTTGGCCTCGGCCCGAGATCTCGACAAGGTGCGTATTCCCGCCGGTTTCGACTACCGCTCGAGGCCAAGTTTATCGAATGAAGCGGTGGATCAATTGTCGGCCGTGCGCCCAGAGACTTTAGGTCAGGCGGCGCGCATCGCCGGTGTCACCCCAGCCGCCATTCAGGTCATCGCTCTAGGTTTGAGTTAGTGAACAGCATCGTCGCTTGCGCCACGGGAGAGGAGGCATCGGCTTTAGCCGTCGTCCGACTCAGCGGCTCTGACGCTTTTAGTATCGCTGCGAAACTCAGTGCAGAACATGAGTTTAAAAAGTTTCGGCAGCTTGAGTTGCTCTTGGTGAGCGATTCAAGCGGACCTTTGGATCGCTGTTTGGTTGTGGCTTTTGAGGGGCCCCGTAGCTTCACCGGTGAGGACGTTGTCGAGTTTCACTTGCACGGCGGGCCTGGCTTGGTCGAGGCGGTGGTTCAGGCTTGTATAGCGGCCGGGGCGCGCCGCGCTGAGCCCGGTGAATACACCCGCCGTGCCTATTTGGCTGGTAAGCTCGACCTCGTTGAAGCTGAAGCTATCGCTGCTCGGGCCGGCGCTGCCACGGCACGCGCTGCTCGTTTAGCTGAGGCGGGTGTAGCCGGCCGTTTGAGCGAGTTTTGCCGCAACATTGAAGTCGAACTCACCGTTTTGCGCGCCGGCATCGAAGCCTGGTTGGATTTTGCGCCCGAAGAGCTGCGCGCCGAGGATCAAGCCAAACTGGTTGAGCGGCTTGGGGGCTGTGCCAAGCGCTTGCAAAAAGCTTCTGATTTAGCCCAACGAAGCCTGCCCCTATTCGAGGCGCCCATCGTTCTGCTCGCTGGCCCCGTAAATGCAGGTAAGTCAAGCTTATTCAATGCTTTGGTTGGTAGCGAGCGCGCCTTGGTCAGCGCCGAAGCGGGCACCACTCGAGATTGGATCGAAGTCGACTTAGCGCTTCCGGCTGGACGTATTCGCCTGCGCGACTCGGCTGGTCTTAGGGTGGCGGCTGGAGCCGTCGAAGCCGCTGGGATCGAACGCGCCTTGGCCTTGCAAAACGAAGCTGATTTGGTGCTTTGGTGCTTGGGGCCAGGTCAAAACGATGAACCACCCGAGGCGGCATTATGCATTCGCACCCAAGCCGATTTGGACCCAAGCGCTCGGGTCTCGGCAACCACTGGCGTCGGTATTGAGGAATTGCTGCAAACGCTAAGTGAGCACATTTTTCGCCAAGTCGCAGCCGATTCAGAAACTGGGGTGATCACCTCAAGGCGGCAAATGCAGTTGCTCAGCGCCGCCGCCGAGCGTTGCTTTTCGGCGCTTCAAGCGATGAACGATTCGGCTTTGGAATTCGCCGCATCCGATCTGCGCGGCGCGGCCGAGGCTTTGGCCGAATTAACCGGTACCCAAGAGCCTGACGAACTCATGCTCGATGCTCTTTTCAGTCAATTCTGTTTAGGAAAATAAGCCGCTAGCCGCGCCCGGTACTCTCGAGCCAGCGTTCGGCGTCGATGGCCGCCATACAGCCAGTACCGGCGGCGGTGACCGCTTGGCGGTAGACATGGTCGGTGACATCGCCACAAACGAATACGCCTTCGTGAATGGTCTTTGAACTGTCCGGCGTATGGTCGAGATAACCCGCATCGTTCTTGGGCAAGGCATCACCAACCCACGAGGTGTTCGGCGTATGGCCGATGGCGATGAAAAGGCCATCACAGGTAAACTCTTGGCGCTCGCCGGTGAGCGTATCTTCGGTGATGATCGCTTTTAAGCCGCCCTCGCTTACCTCGCCGATGCAATCCACAACCGTCTTGTTCCAATGCATGGTGACTTTGTCGTTGCCCAGTACCCGCTCTTGCATCGGTTTCGAGGCGCGCAGGGAGTCGCGGCGGTGCATAACATGCACTTCGCTAGCGAAACGGGTGAGAAAGCTAGCCTCCTCCATGGCCGTATCGCCGCCGCCAACGACGACCACCTTGGAGTTGCGGAAAAACGCACCGTCGCAGGTGGCGCAAGCGCTAACGCCGTAGCCCATGAGTTTGCTTTCGCTGTCGAGCCCGAGGAGGCGCGCCGTGGCGCCGGTGGCGATGATCAAAGCGTCACAGGTATACTCGCCGCCGTCCGCGAGTTTGAGCTTTTTGGGATGGCTTTCAAAATCTGCTGATTCGAGTTCGGCGAATTCGAAGCTGGTGCCAAAGCGCTCGGCCTGCTTGCGAAAGCGATCCATCAATTCCGGGCCCATCACACCTTCGGGAAAGCCGGGGTAATTCTCAACATCGGTGGTGATCGTGAGCTGACCACCGGGCTGCATGCCGTCGAGAACATGTGGGTTTAAATTGGCGCGCGAGGCGTACAGAGCAGCGGTAAGTCCCGCAGGGCCTGAGCCGACGATGATCACTTTATGATGGGCCATGTTCGATTTTCCTAAAAGGTGTTGGGCTAAAGATAAGGACTAAAGTTCGTTGCGGAAGTGCTCGACGGCAGCTGCCACCATCGCCATGCCAAAAGATGCGGTTACAAAACCCACCGAACCGAGGACGATGTTGCGATGATCACAGCTGTGCAGGTCGCGAAATTCGCCGTCCGGGGCCGGACAAACACAGACGTGGTCAAAGGGGGTTTCGGTGCTCTGGGCTGCGTTTGGCGGCTCGGCCGAGTACACACAGGTGATGCCCTCTTCGATGCCATAGAGTTTGCGCAAGATTTTGCGGATGGAGCGCGCCATAGGGTCGGTATGGGTGGCCGAAAGGTCAGCACATCGAATCTGGGTCGGATCCAGCCGAGCCGCCGCTCCCATGCTTGAAATTACTGGAATGCCTCGCTCTTTACATTGTGCAAGCAAGTGGCATTTGGCGCTCAGATTATCGATGGCATCGAGAATGAGATCAGGTTTTTTATCGAGCAGGTTGGCGCTGGAGGCTTCGTTATAAAAGCTGATTTCAGCGTGTAGGTTTGCTGCCGGGTTGATGGCTGCCATGCGCTCGACCATGACGCGAGCCTTATGTTTGCCAATGGTGCCTTTACGAGCATGCAGTTGGCGATTGGTGTTGGTCACACAGATCTTGTCGAAATCTACGGCAGTTAGGGTTCCAACGCCGGTACGAACGAGCATCTCTGCCGCCCATGAGCCAACCCCGCCGAGGCCAATAACCATGACGTGCCGGGTTTTTAGGTCTTCGATTAGAGGGGATCCAAGCAAGCGCTCGCCGCGGTGAAAACGCAACTGCTCGGTAGCCTTGCGGCGCTGCCTTGTCTCGACTTCGATCATCGCGCTTACCTCCACTCGGCATCGCTAGTTTGCAGAAAGCGGCGTCTTGATCGAGCGCTACTTTTGAGCTTTGGGTGCTCTGCATAAAGTTTGTGCAGCGCCTTGAGCGTTATTAGTTTCCCCGGCGTGCACTGCAGCGGAAATCGGTGCCTTGGCGGCGTACGCCCCGACAACTTACGCAGGTTTGTTCGGCCCGCAATTCGACTACCAAGCTCTGGGGTTGCAGAACTTTTTCCAAGGTATCAGCGATCATCTCAACCGCCTCTTCTTGCAGCAAACGTCGCCGTGTGACCGCGTCGATTAAGCGCACTAAGCCCGAGGGGCCCGCTACATAATGGCGTGGTCGGTAACTGATGCTCGCCTCGCCTAGCGCCAGGGTTAGGTGATGCGGACAGACCAACGAAAAGCGAATGCCGGACATTTCGACTTCTTGCCGGCGTGTGTTGAGCGCCATCGGTTTACCCAAAGCGTCTTCAGGGTTGATGCTTTCACCGCCGAGCAGTTCGTCGCTCCAGGCGCTGGCTAGGCGTTCAGCCCAGGCTTGTTCTTCGCTTGGGTCGGGGCCGTCGCCCGGGAGGTGACGCAAGAGGGCAGCGAAAGCTTGAACTAGCTTGTCGTCCATGTGTTCTTCCTCCTTTTGGTGATCATGCAAAGCAACGGGGTAATAGCCAAATAAATGTTTGATACATTTTGCTGGCTCGTTTCTCGGCTTTGCCTTGAAACTCGCGGATGGTCAGGGGAGGCGCGTGTTTTCCGGATTGTTAGGAAGTGTCTTGAGCCGCGTACCCGAACCCTGCCTTGCCCTGCACGGGGCAAGACTGTTCCACCCTTTGGCTGCGCCAAAGGGACTTGGGACTTGCTGTTGTATGGCGCTTTTGTGCGTAGCTCGACGGGCTTGTTCGCCC
>JAPKCE010000185.1 GCA_028823075.1 Myxococcota bacterium | reverse complement strand
TTGTGCAGCGTGCACTGCGCGCACTCCCACTCGAACAGCCCGTCAAAACCGCCGTGTAGCTCGATTTGTTGTAATCCAGCGATGACTGAATCGATCATCTCGTCCGGTGCTGGGTCGGGGCAAATGACCTGCGCTCCTGCGCGCTCCCCGAGCAACCGATGCTCGGCGCGCAGCACGGCGAAGACCTGCTCGCAACCGGCTGCCAGAAGGCCGCTAACACAGCGTTCCAAAAGGTTCCGTGGATCGTCTTCTAGCACCAGCGCTGCTTTCGGGCCACCGGCGCGACGCCCAAGCCCCGCTGCGGTGACAAGCCCGGCGATGCGCGCTTCAGCCACGCCGTAGCTTGACCAGGTATGCGATCAGCGCAAGGGCGATCTCAGCGGGGGTTTCCGCGCCGATATCCATACCGGCAGGTGAGCGAAAAGCATCGATATCCTTCGCTGCAAAGCCCTTTGCTCGTAGCCGGGTAACGCAGCGCAGAGCTTTGCGTTTCGAACCGAGCATTTGCAGCGATGCGAAAGGCCGCCCGAGCAAGCGCTCCACCAGCTCTTGGTCCAGCGCATGGTCATGCGTCACCACCAAAACATGAGCGCCATCCGGAACACCATCGACCGTCTCAGGGTCAAAATCTTCTAGGGCATCGTCGAGCCAACAGCGGCTTTGTTCCATGAGTTCAGCGCGCCCATCGACCCCGACCACGCGAAAGCCACATTCAGCGGCCAAACGAGCTGCCGCGGCGCCGACATGCCCTAATCCGAAAATGACCAGGGTGGGGCGCTCGACTAGCGGCTGCGCCATGAGGGTCATGGTGCCACCGCAGCACATGCCCATCTCGGCGCCTAGGGCTATGCGTCGTACGAGGCCGCCGCCGCGGCGCCATGCTTCAAAACCCAAGCGGATTCCCTGAGCTTCGACGGCGCCGCCACCGATACTTCCTTCGGGATGAATCAAGTCGGCGTCATGAGTTGGACATTCGCCGACAGCTTCGAGAAGCATACGGGCACCGATTTTACGCGGCGTTGAGCCGCTGGTGTCGACGACCGTGACCAAAACGGGAGCGACCCAGTCTCTTTCAGCTTCGGCGACGCGCGCCCAGTCGGGTGATTCGCTAGATAGGCTCATGCCGCCGTCTCCACCGTGCGCCGCACTTCGTCAAGCAGGCGCTCGGGCGAATCGCAATGAAGCAAACGGCGTCTCAGTTCCGGGGTTTCCCATGGCGAGACCATGCGGTTGGCAAAGTTCTTTAAGCGGCCCAGATGGGCACGGCGAGGGAGGTCTTCCGCGAGCAACTCAGCATAAGCGGCCAATAAGGTAATGCGCTCGCCTTTTCCAGCTTGGGGGACTTGCTCTCCGGCGCGAGCCGCTGCCAATTCACGAAACACAAAGGGGTTAGCGATGGCGCCGCGCCCGACCATGAATGCAGCACAACCGCTGGTCTCAAAAAGCTCTTTTTGCTGCTCGGCGGTGGTAATGTCTCCGGAGCCGATCACCGGGAGCGAGATCGCCTGTGCGACTCGTGCCACCAACGACCAGTCCGCATCGCCCGAATAGGGTTTGCGCCGGGTGCGTGGATGGACCGCCACCGCACTCGCACCAGCGTCTTCGGCGCGCCGCGCAAACTCAACCGCATTGATCGAGTTCTCATCCCAACCGGCGCGCAGTTTGACCGTCACCGGCACACTCAGTGCCTTCACCATCGCCTCAACCAGCTGCGAAAAGTGCTCGGGCTCGCGCATCAGCGCCGCGCCACCTCCGCGTTTGACCACTTTCGGTGCAGGGCAGCCGCAATTGATATCGACCAGCTGGGCGCCCGCTTTTTGAGCCATCTCCCCGGCGTTGACCATACGGTCCAGGTCACGGCCAAAGAGTTGCACCGCGAAAGGGATCTCGTCCGGGTCCGAACGCATCATTAAAACGGAACGCTGACTGTTGTACCAAAGGGCTTCAGCCGAAATAAACTCGCTGGTGTAGAGGCCGACCGCACTGGGGTTACAACGGCGAATCAGGCGCCGGAAAGGCCGGTCTGTGATGCCCGACATGGGCGCCAGCAACGCCGGGCCGGCGATCTCAAGACTCCCGAAACGTAGCATCAGAAGGATAAAATCCGGCGTGGCCTGTTACGCGAGGGGCCTTCGCCACCGAGTTGGCCATGTGTGTTGTCACCCCAGCAATAGATCGCTCCGCCGTCGAGTCGAGCGCAGCTATGCAAACCCCCGGCACCGATTTCGATGACTTCGCTCAATTCGGCGGTCGGGCCCAACTCGAGAGCCTCGTCGTTGTTGCCGCGACCGAGCTGTCCTGAGTCGTTCCCCCCCCAACAGTAAACCAATCCGCTACGCGCCAAGGCGCAGCCATGCGTGCCTCCGGCGCTGAGTCGCCGCGCCGACGCTAGGGCCGCGACGCGAACCGGCGTCGCCGCTTCATTAGCAACTCCGGTACCGAGCTCGTTGACGTGGTTTCTACCCCAACAGGTGGCTCCGTCGAGGCCGCCAAGGTTGTTAATATGGGTTGATGCCGCGCAGGTGAAATTGCTCGAACTGCTGATGGAGAAAACGCCGTTGACCCCATTTAGAGTCGGCGAGCGCTGGCGTCCCGCACCTTCCCAACCCAAGTGTTGATAAGGGTCGTTACGGCCCCAGCAGCGCACTTGTCCGGCGCTGATCGCGCAAGTGTGTAGAGCCCCTAATGCAACGTCGCTAACATTGTTGATTAGCGTTCGTGTCGGGACGGTCGAACTTTGCAGCGTCCCGTCACCGAGCTGGCCACCGACGTTGTTGCCCCAGCAGAAGAGGGCACCTCCGACGGCCGTGACAGCGCAGCTATGTTGCGCTCCCACTGCGACGCGGCCTACCGCCCCGAGTTCATTTACGCGCACCGGGACTCGCCGGTCGACGCCGGCATCGTCTCCGAGTTGCCCTTCGCTGCCTTCACCCCAACAGTAGAGCACGCCGTCATCTTGAGCCGCACAGGTCGATGACCCCCCTGCTGCTACAAAAGCCACGTCGCTCAAGGTAGCGAGGCTGGTCGGTTGGCTGCGCGACGGCTCGTCGCGAGCGATACCCAACTGCCCAGCGCGGTTGTCGCCCCAACAGCGCAACACCCGATCGTTTTGGCGAATGGCGCAGCTGTGGTTATCGCCAAGAGCTAAGCGAATGTGTGCCATGCCATTGATAATACAAAGGTTAGAGCAGCTATCCAAGTCATTGCCGTTGCCGTCGTCACATTCCTCGACGCCGACGTGCAGGATGCCGTCACCGCAACCCGGAAGTGAGCAGGCGGTGGTACACCCGTCTTCGTTGTCTGTGTTGGCGTCGTCGCAGGCCTCAAATCCCGGGTCTGATGGACGCAAGTCGAGGCGGGTGATGCCATCGCCGCAAGTGGCGAGCGCGCAATTGTCCAAGCAGCCGTCAGCGTTGTTGGCGTTACCATCGTCGCAGTTCTCTACCGGCTCGCCATTGTCGTTTGCATCTTGGCGCAGCAGGCCATCGCCGCAGCTTGCGATGCTGCAGTCGTTGCGGCACCCGTCTGCGTCGATGCGGTTGCCGTCGTCACAGTTTTCATTGCCCGGAACGCCTTGTTCTAAGTCAGTGCGCAAAATAGCGTCGCCGCAGCGCGCCAAACTGCAATCGTTGCGACAGGCGTCGGAATCGTCCTCGTTGCCATCGTCACAATCCTCAAAACCGGTAGCGCCTAAGTTGAGATCGACGCGTAGAACGGCATCGCCGCATCTCGCGGTCACACAATGGTTGCGGCAGGCGTCGCTGTCGCTGTCATTTCCATCGTCGCAGGTCTCCCCGGCGTCGACTTGGCCGTTGCCGCAGGTCGCCAAGATGCAACTGTTGGAGCATCGGTCTTCGTCGGTGTCGTTGCCGTCGTCGCAGCCTTCGTTGCGCGCATGCCTTTGTCCGTCACCGCAACGAGCCAGCACGCAGGTGTTGAGGCAGTCATCGCGGCTGCTTCGGTTGCCGTCGTCGCATTCTTCGGCGTTGTCACGCTCACCGTTACCGCAACTGGGGCGGCGACAACTGGCTAGGCAGTCGTCGGTCTCTATATCGTTGCCATCATCGCAGCCCTCGCCAGGCCCGGGCAGACCGTCACCGCAGCGCGATTCGCTGCAGACGCTGTTGCAATTGTCACCGTCGTCGACGTCTCCGTCATCGCAACTCTCGAAGCCTGAATCACCAGCGATGAGATCGAGACGAATCACGCCATCGCCACAGCGCGCTAAGATGCAAGCGTTACGGCAGCCGTCTGTATCGTCATCGTTGCCGTCGTCGCAGGCTTCGAAACCTTCGTCTTCGGGTTGTAGTTTTTTACGCAGAACTCCGTCGCCGCAGCGGGTCGCTTGACAGTCGTTGTCACAGGCGTCGTCGGTCTCAATGTTGCCATCGTCGCAGACTTCGCCTTCGTCGAGTTCACCGTTGCCACAGGAGCTTTTATAACAGCGCGGCGCACCGTCTTCACGGATTTCACAATTATAATTGCCCGAAAAGTCAGGAGCGATCACCTGGCAGTCTTGTTTGGAGAAGCAAGGCGGGTTGGCCGGCTCAAAGGTTTCGAGACAGGCGCTGTTGATCATCAGCAGGATGATAAGCTGTAAACGCATCATAGAAACGACCCAATCGCTGCCGTGAACAAGGCCAGCCCGCTGAGCCCGAGGCCCGCGTAATGCACGAGTTTTGCGCTCTCCATATCGGCGTGCAGACTGTAAAATAACTGCCTCTGGTCTTCGTTACTTGCCTCACGCGCCTGTAAGACTTCGCGCTCTGTAACCGCGGCGTTGTGCATGTTCGCGCCCAGCGCCGCGACACCGCCCCCGAGCAAGGCGACGCCGGCGCCGCTGTAAATAAGAATACGACCGAAGTTCTTGGGCAAAACGGCCCTTTAGCCTGGGTAACCTTAGGGGCTTTTTTAGCAGTTTTCGCGGCTTTTTTGAGGCGCCGACGCTTCTTTCCCTTGGAGGTTTTAGCTGGAAGTTTGTTGACCTTCTTCTTCGCCTTGGGCGGCTCCTCTTTTTCAGCTTTATCAACCTTCTTATCGCTTTTAACCGGCTGATTCACGCCTCTTTTACGGCG
>JAPKCE010000184.1 GCA_028823075.1 Myxococcota bacterium | reverse complement strand
AAAAACTTTCCATCTCGCCAATTCGGCGAGGTTTCGATGGCTGCTAAATGGGCGTCTAAAGGACGCTGACCCGTGGCGACGCACGAAGCCGCGAGGGTGAGAGCAACGGCAAGAGAGATTCCAATTAGGACGCCCATCACCACCTTTATCCGGCCGGATAGCTTAGCCAACCCTTTTAAAGTCATCGTTTCCACTTGAACCCCTCTCCCCACGGGTCATCGCCGGAGACCACGACTCGCTCAACCTTGGCGCCGGCGCAAGCATCCTCGCAGGTGGTGAAGGCGAACGAGACCCCCTTGTACCCTGGAACATGGACACCACAATGGTAGGGCTCAGGCCAACGGGTCATGGCGTAGCTGCCGTGGGCGCCGAGCAATTCGGCGAGGCTGCTGCCCAGGCCTGTGCCCTCGGCTGTTCTTAGTGTTTTTCCGGGGTAAAGAACCATGATGCGACCCTGCTCCGAATAGCGGATTCTTAAATCCAAACTCTGCAGTGAGATGACGCGATACCCGTCTTGATCGATATAGCCGGCTATCATGGCTTGCATCTGATCGGCCGGGCGGCCGTCAGTGAGCAGTTGTTTTAAAGTCTTTCCCTCGCGCTTGAGCAACCAACTGGGGATCGGACCATCGGCCGAGAGCTTGCCTATTCCGGCGCTGTGAATAGGCCAGGCCAGCAGCGATTTTTCAGTCGGCGCTTCCACGCGCACAGGCAAAACAGGACCCACACATGTTGGGCCTGCGGTCTGGCCAATGCGCAACAAGTCCTGCAGGTCTTTGGCTCCGTTCAGGTCGAGGGGGTCGCCCCCGCCGGCGACACCGAGCAGGCCCAGGATCGGCTGCGTGCGGGTCACGACATCGCCCGTGACCTTCAGGCTAAAGGACTCCCTAAAAGGTTTCCCATGACAGCCGATCGCAAAGCGAGCGACGGCGCTAATCTCATACTGACCGTCCTTATCCACATCCTCAACACTCATCGACTCGACGCCGAGCAAGCGAGCTTGTCTGCCCTTTGCGCTTCGGCGGCTGGTGAGTTTGACGCTCTTTATCCAACCCAGATCTCCGTCTTTCGTGGGGTCGCCGTGCACCACGAGAACCGCCTCTAAACGCGAGGGTGCCTTAGCTTTGCGGGGGTCGTAGCTGCAGTCTGAAGGCTTGGCAGGGTTGGTCGCCACACAGGGCAAACCGACGTTTTCATAATCCCATACGCCGACCAACACGAAACTCGCGGAACTGTGATCACCGATGGGTCCGCTGATCACACCCTGCAAGACATCATAGTTATCGGCGGGATAAAGGTTCCAGTCCTCCAACGCGCCCATGGTCCCTAGCTTGTGAGTTTCAGAGTCGAAACTCAGTTTTTGTAACCCCACCTGAGCATGCCTACCGACGCTCACATCGTCACAGAGCAGCGCTTCAATGGCCAGAAACTCTGCGACCTCAACCTCGTTTTTGCGGCCGCCCGCGGCGCTGCGCAAAGCACTCGAGTAGTCGAAGGCGTCAAGGGCAAAACCTTCTGAGTCCGCTCGGGTCCCCTTTTGGCGAGGGTCAGCGCCAGCTTTTAGCAAGCGCTCGATCACCTTCGGCGAGCGCGCCCGGGCCGCCAGATGGAGCGCGGGTGGCAAGTTGAAATGGTGCGATCGGTTCCAATCGACCCCGCGGCGCAGGAGGTGGTCGATGACGGCTATACTGCCGGATTCGTTTGTTGCGCCGTTGATCAAGTGGTTGCTGAGTGCATAACCAAACAGGGTCTGTCCCTCGCGTCCGGACAGCGACTGATTCGGGTTCGGGTCACGCACCCGAGTCAAGTAGCTGCAGGCAAAATCCCTGGGCAACACAACAAGCTTTTGAGCGTATCGGTCGTAATACCCAGCGCAGACCTTGAGCAGCTCATCGTTGGGTAGGAGGCTAACCTGCAAGACGTCCCACGCGCCCACAAGAAGGGGCAGCGCGACGAGCAGTACGACTACAGAGCGGCGCATGACATGGCCCGGTGCAGGGGCTCGGCACTAAACCCCCATAAAACAAAGAGGAGGACGCCTGCGATTGCCCCGAAGAAACAGCGCTCTAGCAACGGAACCTGTTCGCTTTGAAGTCGTGCCTGTCTGATGCCCAAACCCCAGATTATCGTAGAAACAGCCACCACAGGGGTGACGAACACGGTGCCGAGCACCAAGGGAAAACCGTTCATCATCACGCCGACCTCCGAGTCGACTCGGGCATGCGCCAGACAACTCAAAAAGTTGGGCATCCCGAGAAGCACCGCAGCGACGAGCGTCGTCAGGGTGAAACGCCTGGCCAAACGACGGCGACGCGGCCAACCGGCTAAGGTCTTAGTCAAAGCGCACGCGACCGGTTACCAAGTGAAATACTCCGTCAACAATCTGTTAGCGCAAAGAAACCCATGAAAATGAGGACTAGCGAACGTAGACGTAACCCCAAGCGGCGGTCTGGCGCTTGCCACTATCCGCCTCCCAGCCCACCGCCTCGTTACCCGCTGCGCGCTTAGGACCGCGGGCTTTATCGCTCGAGCCGGCGCCGAGGCCTAAGCGAGAATCTGGGGTCTTACAGTCTTTTTCTTGATTAGCGATGATACCAATTCTTACCCGCATTAACTCGTTGTGAACGTTGAACCCTTCGCGGTTACAATGCTTTTGCAGCGAACTCTTCTTCATCAGAGCCTTCCACTTTTTGCGCCCGAGCTTGGTGGCGCGGTATTTGCCATTGGCGAACAATGCGTGCAGCGATTTCGCCTTTTGGGGGATGCCAAGGACTTGAAAATCCTTGCCCACCAGCAGACCGACCATCACCTCGGAAAATGGCAGTCGATGAAAGCCGGCATTTTTATGCTCAAAACGACCCTTCTTGTTAAAACCTGCTGCCAAAGTGACTTTATTTTTCCACAGTTTGGAGTCGTAAGCGAAGGTGTTTTTGCGGCCATCCATCACCATCACCAAAGTCCAGCCGCCGCCGAGGTTATTCATTGAGCAATAAGTTTTAAAGGGCGCACCGGAACCCACTTTGGGATCGAGCCAATACACACCACTTTTGCCCGCTTTACCCTGAACTCCCTTAATCTCTCGGCAACTCTGGGCCGGACGACTGGAATCGCCGAGAGACGACGCTTTCTTGGGCTTACCCGCCGGCTTGACCTTGAGCTCCTTAGGCGCCGCGACAAGCGACACGGGCTCCTCCTTAAACAGCTTGCGAATCGTTCCTGGCAACGAGTCGGCGAAGGCCTCGACGGAGCGTTCTTGGGAGGCCGCCGTGCCAATTGCGCGAACCTGCTCAATATCGATCAGTTTCAAGGTGAGAATATAGAGTTTACCCAAGCGGTCGAGGCTGCCGGTAATCATATATTTTGCACCCAGAGCGCCGCCGAGCTCGGCGATGCAACTCGCTTCGCTACAACCACCAGAAAGCTGCCTCGCTATCTCCTCGTCAATGGCTCCAAGCTCCTCGGGCGTCACCAAGGAGAAGGCGGCGGACTGGCCGGCATAAATACCCACCAGTCGGGTAATGGTCTGGGCATCCTCACGGTCGGCTGATCGCGCCTGAAAAGGTGCAACCACTAAAGTTGGCGGCGAAGCCAGGGCGACAAGCGCCAATGGAAATAATAAGGACATATCTAAAACGGTCTCCCAAGTGTGTTAGCGAACCATAGGAAAGCGACCTAGAGCAAGTCCGGCGGCAACCGGTCGGAGGAGGCCTTATAATGACTATAATATTGCCAACTCACTTGCCGAGTATTTACCTGCTCTTGGCTACTGTTCTTGCCTGCTTCTTGGCCGGCTCGACGCCGCAGCATTGCGGCCGTCTGCTGAGCGCCATCGTACTGCCGGTCGGTACCATCGGCACCTTCGTCGGGTTCATCTCCATTTTAAGCTCCATGGAGGACCCAAGTCACTTAGTGGCTGCGGTCACATCCACACTTCCCACTGCCCTCTACGCTGCGATCTTAAAGATCGCTGTCGATGTTTACGCGCCAGCCCCCCTACCGCCCGATGAGTCCAGCAACAGCAAACAAACCCGGTTGGCGGCAATCGTCGGGCTTGGCGCCTTTCTCGGCTTTTCCTTTCAAACGGTCGGCGCGCTGTTTCTGATTGTAGACTTTGGCGTCTTCGGGGTTCTTGGATTCAGCGCGATCATCATCGTCGGCCTGAACAAGCTGGCTGGCAACAGCACGACCGCTGCCGGCGTTCTCGTCGAAACGCTGCCGAAGGTTGGGCTACTCGGGCTGGTTTACAGCGTCTTCGCGCTGCCCTTAGCGATGTCCGACCCCACCCGGGTCGGGCCGTTTATGGCCTTCGGATTGCTCATTCACGTGTATGCAAACCTCTTCGCCGTTACCTTTAAGCTGGCTCGCCCGGAACTAAGCAGCGCCGAGTCGCCGGTCGCCCATTGGCTTCATTGGTCCGCCGCGCTCGGCTGTATCGGCGCTTACTTTGGTTCTCTACTTATTCTAACCGGCTAAAAACCACGGAGCAACATGAACCGCTACCGAATCAAAACTGCGCTGATCGGCCTCAAACGCCTGGCAACTTTGTCTGACGACGATAAACAGGCCTGCGTGGCTGCCTATAAGTTCTTCCAACGCATGCAAGCGGGCGAGGAAACGGCCACCGAAGACGAGACCAAGGCGGTCGCCGACTATTATAAAGTCCTCAACAATATGCTGTCGGTTTTCGACTTGGAAAAACTCTATATCCCGCCGCAACTCGACGAGACCCAGGGCCTCTACGGCAACCAACTCCTAGTCGAGCGATTTATCCTGGACGAACTCAAGCTGAAGAACCCGGCCGAGTCGCATCTGCTCGATATGGGCTGCGGTCGCGGGCGCATCTCGCACCATTACGCCAGTCTCACCGGCGGCCGAGTATCGGGCTATAATATTGATCCCAACCAACTCGAGAACGCCGTCGAATGGGCGCAACAATGCGGCATGAGCGAGCAACTACACTTTCAGGTTGGCGACCATCATAAGCCGCTGGATTACCCATCTGAATCCTTTGACGGTTGTTTTTCGTTTCAGGCCGTTTGGCCTTTTTTCAAAAAACATGAACTCGACGCACATGCCGAGGAGATGGCGCGGGTGCTC
>JAPKCE010000183.1 GCA_028823075.1 Myxococcota bacterium | reverse complement strand
GCCTGTGACGATAACACGCCTTGTGCCGGCACAAGGCGTGTTATCGTCACAGGCTTCACAGAATAAAGCGCCAGCACCTTCGATGCATTGAGCGCTAGCCTGGTCACAGCGCTGTCCTTGGGGACAATTCGTGTCCTCGACACATTGTACGCAACCGCGCTCGTCCGAACAGACACGGCCTTGACCACATTGGGCGTTATTCTCGCACATCATACAGACCAAGCTTTGGCGGTCACAGAGTAAGCCTTCAGCACAATCCGAATTCTGTAAGCAGTCCACACAGCGACTGTTGAGCCGGTTGCAAACCTGGCTCCCGGGACAGCGAAAGTTGTTCTGCTGGTTGCACGTATAACGGCATTGGCTTTCCTGGCAGCTGTAATCATCTGGGCAGTTGCCATCGTTGCGGCAGCCCACCCGACATTCACCAGCCGTGCAGATTCGATCGTCGCCGCAGTTGGCATCTTCGGCGCAGCCGTCTTCGCAAACGCCAGGCAGGTTCCCCTGAACACCGACGCAGTGCTGCCCCACATTACATTGTCCTGAGTTAAGGCATTGGTGCACGCAATCGCCATTAACGCAGGCGTTGTTCACCGGACATTGATCGTTGTTGCGACAGCCGTTTTGGCAGCTGTTGTTCACGCAAGCTTGAGCTTCGGGGCAATTAGCGTGCTCACGGCAACCGTCCTGGCATTGATTCTCAGCGTTGCAGAACTGGGTGTCGCCGCAGCCCGCATCGTCGCGACAGCCAGCCACGCAATCACCGCTGTCGTCGCAGACTTGACCCTGCGCACAGGCATCATGAGCGCGGCAACCCTCGCCACATTGACCCTCTCGGCAGACCTGTTGGTCGGTACAACCGGCATGCTCCAAACACCCGGGAACACAGCCGTTTTGACTGCAGAGCTGGCCCAAGCCGCATTGGTCGTTATTACGACAACCACCAACACAACGGTTTTCATTACAAATTTGGCGCTCTGCGCAGTTCTCATCAGCGCGACAGCCGAGACGACAGATTGCCTCTTCGCAGATAAGGCCATCAGGGCACGCACTGTCTTCACGACAACCCGAGCGACAAACGTCCTCGAAGCATATCTGACCATCGGGACAGGCGCCGTCGCCGCGGCAACCGAGCAAGCAGCGGTTCTCGACACAGATTTGGTCGCCGCCGCAGGTCTCATCTTGGCGGCAACCCGCGACGCACAATTGATCTTCGCAGATGGTCCCAGGCCCACAAGTGTCATCGCTTCGGCAGCCCTCGGTACATTGTCCATTTTGATCGCAGATCGCCCCTTCGCCACAGGCGTTGTCATCGACACAACGGTCGACGCAGCGCCCATCAAGGCAATACTGGCCGCGTACGCAATTGATGTCGCTGAGGCATCCCGGGTCGCTGCTGCCCGCATCGGCTGCTGGAGAAACTCCACCATCTTGGCTTTGGGCTCCGGCATCGCTCGGGCTCGGAGTCACGCCCGCATCAGCGCCGAGAGGAAGCCCGGTATCGGCCTGAATTGAGGCGTCAGTCTGGCCGGTTGCTCCCGTGTCGTTCTGGAGCGCAGGCGCTGTGACAGAAGGAGCGCAGGCGAGCGCTGAAAACAAAAAACTCGATGCAAGAATAATGCGCATGGAAAGGTCTCCCCAAAGGCTGCAATAATCTTAGCAGCCCGAGCAGCGTACGCCAGCATGGCGGCTGCCGAAATATAAAAACTAGTCTACTAAGTCTTTCGGACCAAAACCCTGAGGATGTAAATCGGAGAAGAGTATGCATTGTTCTGCGCCCTCACTGCCCACCGACAAGATCTCAAAGTCGCCATGATGATGAAACTCGGCGAGCACTTGGCGACAAACACCGCAGGGCGTTTTCGGGCTTTTCGATGGGGTCACCACGACGACACGTTCGATGTGTTTTGCGCCGGCGAGAATCATGGCGCCGATGGCGTTGCGTTCAGCACAAACCGTGGCGCCATAGCTGGCGTTTTCCACATTGCAGCCGGTGAAGACCTGGCCATCGGCGAGAATTGAAGAACCGACTTGGAAGTTACTATAGGGGGCATATGCCGAGGCCTGAGCCTTACGCGCCGCGGCAAGAAGTTCAGACCATTCAGCCATTAGACCTCCAACAGTTGCGGCACGGCCGCCGACAACAAACGGACAAAGCGTTTCGCTGCGGCGCCAACAACATCAGTCACATCGGCGTGGGTCAACACCTCTGCACCGTCGTTGCCCGCCGCATAATTAGAAATGCAACTGATGCCGACAACGGGCAAACCGACCTGACGAGCGACGAGAACCTCGCCGACGGTGCTCATGCCAACCGTATCGGCGCCGAGCAGCCCATACATGCGCACCTCGGCCGAGCTTTCGTAACCTGGGCCTAAGACGCCAACATACACGCCGCGCTTGAGCGGTAGATTCATGCTCTCGGCTAAGGCGTCGAGACGAGCGCCGAGCGGTTTATCATAGGGCTGACTCATGTCGGGGAACCGAGGCCCAAGAGCGTCGTCATGGGGCCCGACCAGCGGGTTGGTTCCCTGGTTATTGATCTGGTCGGTGATGCGCATCAGATCGCCGGGTGCGACTCCTTTACCCGGGATCCCGCCGCTGGCGTTGGTGACTAAGAAAAGTTTGGCTCCCAAGGCTTTGGCCAACCGTGGAAGAAGACCTGAGCGCCAAGGTGCAATGCCTTCGTAGAGATGCATGCGCCCAGAAAACACCAACACTTTTTTTCCCGAAAGCTCGCCGTAAACGAGTTCGCCCTTATGCCCTTTGACTGTGGCAACTTTAAACCCCGGGAGTTTATTGTAAGGGACGCGAACGCTGCCTTCAAGCGAATCGGCAAACGACGACAAGCCAGAACCTAGCACCACGGCGGCATCGATATCGCCAATACCATTTTCACGTGCGACGGCCGCGGCGGCGGCGACAATGTCGAGCAATTCTTGAGCAGCGATCAAAGGTGGTTCCCCCGGAAAAGTCGCTGCGCCCTACACGCGCAGCGGGTGCTAAGACTAGAGTAAAATTCCAACGACACAGGCGGTCATATACGCGGCGAGGTTGCCGGCGATCATGGCGCGCAAGCCAAGGCGCGCCAAGTCGGAGCGTCGCGACGGCGCGATGGAGCCAATTCCACCGATCTGAATGGCGATGGAGGAGAAGTTGGCAAAGCCACAAAGTGCGTAGGTTAAGATGACCGCGCTGCGCCCTGATATAGCGTTCTCCCCACCCAAATTTCCGGCGAGGTTGAGAAAAGCAACGAACTCGTTTGTGACGGTTTTTACACCGAGTTGAGCGCCGCAAAATGCTGCGTCAGCCCAATCGATGCCCATCACCCAAGCGAGCGGCGCCAGCAGTTTTCCAAGCAGCCATTCCATGCTCAATTCAGCAAAGCCAAAGAATCCACCGAACCAAGAGAAGATGGCGTTGACCAAAGCCACCAAAGCCACAAAGGCGATGAGCATAGCGCCAACGTTAAGCGCCAGTTTCAAACCGTCGGCAGCACCACGAGCCGCAGCGTCGATAAGGTTAACGGCGCCGGTTTCCGTGTTCAGAGGGACACCGTCAATGGTCTCGGGCACAGCGGTTTCGGGCACCATAATTTTAGCCATGACCAACGCGGCAGGCGCCGACATCACACTGGCGGCGAGAAGGTGCCCCGCTATATCCGGGAAAAACCCACTGAGCATGCCGACAAAAGCAAGCATCACCCCGCCCGCTACCGTAGCAAAGCCACCGACCATAACCGCCATCAATTCGCTGTCGGTCATACGATCAACATAAGGCCGAATGAGCAGGGGTGATTCGGTCTGGCCCAGGAAAATATTGCCCGCCGCCGACAAACTCTCCGCACCCGAAGTGCGCAAGGTTCGACGCATGGCCCAGGCAACAGCGCCGACGACGCGCTGCAATAAACCGAGATGATAACAAACAGCGGTTACTGAACTGAAGAAAATCAGTGTGGGTAAAACACCGAAGGCAAAAAAGGCGCCAACGTTGCCCCAAGAGGTCTGATTGCTGGGCAGGACGGGGCCCATGGTCGTGTCACCAACGGGCATGCCCACCGGAATGTTATTGGCCACCAGATTACCAAAAAGAAAGCGCGAGCCCTCGGTGGTAAAGGCGAGCAGGCCATTAACCATCTCATTGAAAAAACCAAACAAGGATTCGCCGGCTTGAGTTTTGAGAACCAAAACGCCAAAAATGAGCTGTAAAACACAGCCGATACCGACCAAGCGCCAAGGAATTCGGCGGCGGTTATCGGACATCAACAAGGCGATGAAGATCATCGCCAAGATGCCACCAAAAGAGACCAGACGGCGCGACCAACTGCTGCGGATCGGAATGGGGCGCGGAGCTTGGCTCTGAGCATCGCCGACGCGATGGAGGTCACGTAAAACGATCTTTAATTCTGTTTTTTGAAGCGTTGCAGCGCCAGGTGGCGGGGTAGGAACCGACGCGGGGCTTACGTTTATAGCGCTAAGAAAAATCGCTAAAATCAACCTACTACCGCTTTGACTCGACCGCAACGTGAGCGGACTTCACCATCGAAGCAGAGAGCTTGACGCAGATAGCCGATAGCTTCGCCGCGGCCTTTTTTGCGCCAATGCAAACGAGCGATCGGCTTGCCTTCGTCGAGTTCATCACCGGGCTCAACCAACAACTCGACTCCGACCGCTGGGTCGACGTCTTGATCGGCGCGCTCGCGACCGACGCCGACGACATGACCGGCGCGGGCGACGAGTTCGGCGTCGATGGCCGTTAGCCGACCGACACAGCCGGCGGTAACGGTCTCGATCTGAGGGGCTTGAGGTAGAAGCGTAGGTTCATCGAGAATGCGTGGATCGCCGCCGTGAGCACTGATCATCTCACCAAAACGCGCCATGGCGCGGCCACTATCGACCACGGCTCGCACAGCCTCTTTGGCTTCATCGTCATGGCGAGCCTCGCCCGCCAAACGCAGCATGCGTACCGCTAAAGCCTCGGTGAGCTCCCACGAATCGGCCGGGCCTTCACCGCGCAAAATCTCGATGCTCTCAACGATCTCTAAGGCATTTCCGATACAGCGCCCGATCGGTTGATTCATATCGGTGAGCAGGGCGTTGCACGGCA
>JAPKCE010000182.1 GCA_028823075.1 Myxococcota bacterium | reverse complement strand
CGCACGTCAAGCCGCATTGCTTTTTGCCGGCGACACCTATCGAGGCCTCGACGCCGCCAGCCTCAGCAAAGAGGACCTGGTCTGGGCCCAGGACCACTTGGGGATCTTATCGGGGTTTTACGGTCTGCTGCGGCCGCTCGATGCGATTCAGCCCTACCGTTTGGAGATGGGCACGGCGCTTAAAACTGAGCGTGGCAAGAACCTCTACGAATTTTGGGGTGAACGCATCGCCAAGCTCATCGACGATCGTTTGCTCGGGCATGCTGATCCGGTGCTGATCAACTGCGCCTCGGGCGAATATTTTAAGGCGGTAGCGAAGAAGAGTTTGCAAGCTCGGGTGATCACGCCGGTTTTTCTGGAGCAAAAAGGCGATGTAGCTAAGACCATTAGCTTTCTCGCGAAGAAAGCGCGGGGAGCCATGGCGCGCTATGTCGTGGTGAACCGATTAAACGAGCCGCAAGCTCTGCAAAGCTTTAACGAACTTGGTTATGCCTTTGATAGCGAACGCAGCAGCTTTGAGCGGCCGGTCTTTGTGGCACCGCGCGACTAACGTTAATACCGCCGTCTGCGGTCCGCCTCGCGCCAGTCTTTGACCTCATCCATCGGATGCATCGGATCATTGAATTCCAAAACCTTGGCGGCGTCCAAATCGGTTACGCCGAGGGTCTGAACGTTCACCGTTTTTCGGTTGTAAAGGGCGCAGAACAAGCGCCAGGGGAAGAGGTTTTTTACCACCACAATATCGGCGCCAAGAACGCTCAGGCCGAGCTCTTTATAAAAATCAGGCTTCATTACACCCGGGCTATTTTCGGTAATGCAAACATGCACCGAACCTTGGCGCACCACGACAGCGCGACCAAACCCCGTCGATTCGCCGCTGAAGGTGAGCACACCTTCGAGCTTGAGCGCTGGGCTGATTGTGGGGTCCAGTTTGCCGCCGACCTCGAGCTCTACTGAGCTGCCGATCGGTAGTTTGGCGAGTTGGGCTACGGCGCCCTCATCGCGTAAGGCTGCCAGGCAGGTCAGCCCTTGAGCACCTTCGATGAGCCCGCGGATAATGGCGGTGTTTTCACCGGGTGCGCCGGCGGTCACTACGTCCGAAGTGTCGCAGAAAAAAACAGCGCCGAATTGCCTTGAGAGTTTGGCTTTACGCGCCTTGCTGATGGCCACGCCGACGCTTTCAAATGCTGGCGGCGGAACATCTTTGGTCGCCCAAAGCATGTCAGCCAATTCATCCGCCAAAGTTTCGGCGAGGTCAGGATCATCGTCGGTGAGCACGTAACTCGCCCAGCCCAAATCCGGGTGGTCATGCCAAGGCTGGCTCATCAAAGCCGAGGCGTAGAGAACTCGTGGGTCTTTTTCCATCTCCTTCATACGTGCAAAAACGGCGCGCATGGGGGGCAGGAAATCCAACGTGGTACCGCCGCCGAGAAGCATCGGCAGGCTGCGCCACGCGTGGCAGGGCCTTTTACGTTTCGCAGCAAAATCGATGAGCAGTTCGGCACAGCGCCGGCCCACGGTTTTATGGTCGCGATGCGGGTTGGTGCGATAGGCGCAAAGGGCGTCGGCGTTGCTCGCCTTCAGCGGCGTCATCACCGCATGCAGATCGAGGCTGGCAATGAGAGGAACCTGATCGCCGAGCAAGCCGCGCAACTCAGCGATCAGATCACCGTCGGGGTCGACACTGTCCTCGGAGCGCATAGCACCGTGCAGACAAAGGTAGAGCCCGTCGATCTCTCCAGCCTCGCTCAACAGTTCCTTCAGGCGCTCGCTAAGTGTTTGCATGCAGCGGCTCGATAAGCGACCCGAGGGCACCGCCCACGCGCTCAGTAACGGCAGTAATTCGATGGGCGCTTTGCTGCGTTCACAGGCTCGAACAAAACCGCTTAGCTCCGCGTTCTTCAAAAAACCTTGAGCTTCGGTTTGCTTCGCTCCGCAGACTTTGGCGAGTTCCTCGCCTTCGAAATAATGCACCCGTTCAAAGTCACTGAGTTCGGTAAAGAGAGGCGATAAAGCATTGGTTTCTTGGGCTATACGTGCGTATGCGAGACGTAAGGTCTTCATCCTGGGTTGCGCCCGATGATCTTGCGCATACGGGTTTTGGCGGCGTCGAGTTTATCCAGTGCCAGTTGCGCTTGGTCGCCGTATTTATTGACCAAACCCAGAATGAACCCATCTTTATCGTCGCTGCCTAAATTGGCCATGTCCGGGGCACCACCGCCCGGCGCGTACATACCCTCCATCACCTTACGAACGCTGTGTTTGACCAGGCCACGTAAAGGAATTTTTGCCATCATACCGTACATCGCCGCTTCGCCATTGCGCTTCAATTCGGGGTCTTCTTTTACGGTGGTGACAGCCTCGCGAAGGTCGTTCAAATACTCGTCGACTACGCTTGCATTGTTGGCATTGACGGTAAGGTGAACGCTCGCCGGGTTTTGCTGGCGCCCAACATCCCAGCCTTTCGCCGCAAGTTGGTCGGCGACGGCATAAAGATCGACGGCATCGCTGGCGCTTGCGTAAGTAACGATGGTGGCATGAGGTAGGCCGAGTAGTCTGAGTTCGGGGATCAGCCCGATGCCGCCGCGCAAGGCTTCACTGGCATCCCATGCCTTTTGAGCCAGGTCGCAATAGCCGGCTTCACCTAGCGCTTGCATAGCGGCCCAGGCTGCGGCGATCGGTCCGCCGGGGCGCGTGCCGGCCATGGACGGAGAGGCATAAATGCCGCCGCACCAATCCGTGGTAATGAAGAACTGATGGGTCAAGTAGCTCATGTCGCGATAGGTTATGGTGGAGGCACCTTTGGCAGCGAATCCGTATTTGTGAAGATCGGCCGAGATCGAGGTGACGCCGGGCACGCGGAAATCCCAGGCGGGCACAGGGAGGCCTATTTTTTCCAGCCACGGAAGCATGAAGCCGCCAAAGCAGGCGTCGATATGGAGCGGTAAACCTCGGCGCTCGGCCAAGGCGCCGATCTCGTCGATGGGGTCGATGGTTCCATGAGGGTATTGCGGCGCCGAGGCGACCAGCAAGATGGTGTTGCGATTGATCAATTTACGCATCGCTTGAACGTCGGCCTGGCCCTGCGCATTGATCGGCGCGTGGCGTAATTTAATCCCGAAATAATGTGCTGCCTTATCGAAGGCGACATGTGCCGTGTTGGGGATCACGACCTCAGGACGCAAAATCCAAGGCTTCTTCTTTTTCGCCCGGTCTCGATAAGCCTTCATGGCGCACAGTATGCTCTCGGTGCCACCCGAGGTCATGGTCCCCACTGCCTCCTCGCCGCCGTGCAACATGGCGCTGGTCATGGAGACAACCTCAGCCTCCATCTGCTTAAGGCTCTTAAAAGCCATCGGATTGAGCCCGTTTTCACTAAAGTAACTGTTATGCGCTTTTTTTAGGAAGGCGTAATAGTCGTCGTCGATATAGTATACCAAGCTCCACGACTTCCCGTTCTTATAGTCCAGGTCTTCGCTGCCTTTAGAACTCATTTCTGTAAGCACTTCGTCGTAATTTCGGCTCGTTTTCGGGATCTTCATGGGGGCCTCGTTTTGCTCGTTGCCCGCTGCTGCTAGCCCTTTGTCCACTGCTTTGCCAGCCAAGGCCGGTATTGGTATTGGATTTTAACTGCCGTTTTGTTGTGCTCGGGGCCGTGGTCGTTCATGATCGCGGCGAGAAAAGCATCATTCTCTTCCCGCTACCTCGCGGTCACATTCTTGGTGTAAGGACGGCCGGCTTGAAAGCAATCGTTTTGATGCTCTTTATATTGCCGGCGCAAGCGCTCGCCGATGAGAACGATATTTTTCTTCAAGGCATTGGGCCCGAAACGCCTTCAGCCAATAAAAAACCGGTGTTTGTCGTGCCTTTACAGCCGGTGTGGAATAGCGCTGACGCCGAGTTATTGATTAAAGTGGGCAAGAATTTAGTGACCTTGATCGAAGAGGCAGGACCTTGGAAGGTGGTGTTCTTCGACGAGACGAAAGATCTCAAAAAAGTGAGGGATCACGAAGCTCGTTTGTATAAAAAATTCATGAAAGAGGTGATGTACACCGAATCGTTGTTGCGCCACCGCCGTGCGGGGCATGCTACCTCGGGTGCCGAGCGTGTGTTGCGCTTGCAGGCTAAAAACGCAGGCTATCTGCGCAAACCTGACCTTCTCTGCCGCAGCCTCATGATCGTCGCTGCTGGGCGCCTTTTTATGGGTCAAGTTCCTAAAGCTAAAAAACAGCTCCGGCGCTTAGCCGGTAGCTGTGAGCGCGGTGATATGGAGCGCAGCCGCCTGGTCCCAAGCAAACGTTTTTGGGATATTTTATCCGAGGCGGAGAAGGCAGCGAAGCGTGAAGCTACCGCTGAGTTGACCGTTACCGCTGACGTTCCGGGCACTCAAGTTTATCTCAATGGGCGCCTTCTCGGAGCGGCGCCCCTAAAGATAAATGGTATCCCCACCGGAACTCATTTGGTTGGTGTTTTTCGCAAGGGCTACAAACCGTGGGGCAAAAAAATTCTGCTCGAAGACGGTGAATCGCAGAGCCTTCAAGCGACGGTGACTCGCGGTATGGGCGGGCAGGCCGAACAGTTAATGCTGTCGACTTTGCGCGACAACCGGGTCGACGCCAACGTGGCGCGGGTCGTCGGGCGTCTCTTTAAGCGTCAGGGCGGCAAAGCGGCCCTGGGCCTGTTTGGCGGCGTCGCTAAGCAGGGCAACGAGATTTGGGTGACGCTCTACGCGGTGGATCGCAAGGGCAGAGCCAAACGTTTAAAGCAGATGAAATTCGATCCGGATTTTCTCACCGCCCACCTCGCCTTGTCGCCGGTTATGGAGCAGCTCACCGTCTTGTCGAAAAATTTCGAGGGGGGGCTTTTGTCGCAGGCTATGTTGCTTAACGGTCTAAGCGCCGTGGTGATGCAACCGAGGTTGCTCAAGTGGCGGACCATGCGCCCGAAGGCAGAAAAGCAGGACGCGGTTGCGGCGCGCGGCCCGGTGCGTCGCGGGCCCCAGAACCGGAAGCGGTCTGCTGCGCCGGCTCCCAGCGGCGGTGAGCGCGAAGGAATTCAAAGAGCTACGATTTTGCAGCCGGTTGCGCCCCCACTTGAGAAGGGAAAAG
>JAPKCE010000181.1 GCA_028823075.1 Myxococcota bacterium | reverse complement strand
AACATAATCCTTTGGCTCGTCGCTCCCCAAAGATTGGTAATAAACCTCGGTGCTTACCATCGATTTAGCCGTCGGTTTGAACTGCGTTCCCATCACGGCACGAACAAAGGGATCATCCTCGGCCAGGGTGATGTTGACGTCGCCGAAATAACCTAATTTCCCAGCGTTATAGAACGCCGATCCACCGAAGACAGATTCGCCATAAAGGCTGCCGGCAAAACCTTCGAGTTCCCAGTCGCCAACGCTGCCCTTGGCATTGGCTACCAAGGCGCTGCCCTCGAGCGTCCAATCATCGAGGTAAGCAGCTGCCACGGTGACCCGCCCCGAAACCCCGCGAAACAGATCGAAGCGAAGCGCATCGACCCCCGGTTTGTAACTCGTATCCAAGGTGTTCGGCGAAAAGGGGGAAACCAGATCAAGGGGCGTAAACAAACGCCCTTTACCAAAACTGATGGGCTGCCGCCCAAGGGTCATGCGCAGGCGTTTGACATCCCAGCGCAGGCTGGCGCGATCGAAGCGCGCCCCCAGCGTCAAGCGCGACTCGTCGACCAAAGCGACGCTCAAGGGCAACCCTTCGCCCGCTGCTTGGTCCACACCGGTACGTACCCCGATCACCGGACTGGTTTGCTGTTTGAGGGTCAATTGAGGGTGCAGCTCAAGGCGCACTTTACGCGTCGGCCGCCACAGCATCTTCAGGCGTGTATCGACCAGCGACGAGCCGCTTGTTTCGGGCACGAAACCCGCGAACTCATACGGAAAGCTAGTCAGAGAGAAGAACTTTACATGTCCGGTCAGATCGAAGGTTTTTCGTGCTTGCGATGCTCCGGGTAGCAGCAGCACGCACAGCGCAAGGGCTGCTTTTTTCATCGTCGCTCGTCGGTGCTGACTCGTCCGTCGCGCAAGGTCACAACCCGGCGCGCCACATCGATGACTTCGGGGTCGTGGGTGGAGAAGAGAAAGGTCACGCCTTCCTCTTCGTTCATGCGGCGCATCAAACCGATCAGTTCCGCTTTGGTTTCCGAGTCCAGATTAGCCGTCGGTTCATCGGCGAGCACGATGGTGGGTTTGGTGGCAATCGCACGAGCCACCGCCACGCGTTGTTGCTGGCCTCCCGAAAGCTCCGCGGGGCGCCGACCTTCCATACCCGCCAGGCCAACCGCCGCCAGGATCTCTTTGGCACGAGAGCCTCGCTCCTCTTCACTTTTTCCCTGAAGCAGCAACACGAACTCAGTATTTTCCTGGGCCGTTAGGACGGGAATCAGGTTGTAGGATTGGAAGATGAATCCGATATGGTCGCGACGCAGGTCGCTGCGTTGGGTCTTGCTCATGGAGCTGACTTCTTTCCCCGAGACCGTCACCCGCCCGCTGGTCGGCGTATCCATGCCACCAATCAGATTCAGCAGGGTCGTTTTACCCGAGCCTGACGGACCCATGATGGCAGTAAACTCGCCTTGCTCAATGGTTAGGTCCAGGCCCCGAAGTGCCTCGACGACCTGTTCCCCATCCTGGTAGTGCCGAGTGGCCTTTTCAATCTGTACAATAGCCATGATGCCGCGCTCCGTTGGTTACTGGGACCGCATGCATTCAACGGCTTCGAGGCGGCCAGCGCGCAGCGCCGGCCACAACGATGCAAGCACCGCCAAAAGCACATGAAAGCCGGTCCAAAGGAACATTTTGTCCCAGGAATAAATACTCTTCATGAGGGTGTTAAGTGCCACTCCGCTCACCGGTGCAGCGGTTTGCATCATGGCGTAATCAAAACCGTATTCCACCATGGGATAGGTCAGGGCTAAACCCAGAGCAAACCCAAGGGTGGCGCCGGCGAGGCCAAGCAACAACCCTTCGGTCATCAACAGTTGTATCACCCCGGATGGACGCATCCCCATGGCCTGCAACATACCCAATTCGCGGGTGCGCTGAAAAAGGCTCATGAGCAAAACGTTGAGAATGCCAATGCTCGCGAGAATCCCGAGAAAGGCCCACATAAAAAGGGCGCCCATCTTATCGAGTTTCTCCATTTTGAAGATCTCCGGCAAGGCCTCGAAACAGGTCAGAACGTCGTGACCTTCACCCACTGCAGCGCGCACCTGACCTTTGAGTTCAGGCGGCGCATTACGGTCTTCGACTTGAACCGCAATTTGGGTCGCGGGGTCGTTTAGGGTCGGCACCATCTCTTGAAGGGTCGAAAGGCTGGCGAGCACAAAGAAGCTGTCCATGGCCGGGTTGCCAATTTTAAAGGTGCCGGCGACGCGAAAAGGCATGGCTTGAATTTCACCTTCGTGCACCGCCGTGACCACCACTTTATCGCCTACTGCGACCTGCAGGCGCTTGGCGAGTTTGCTGCCGATCAACACCTCGCCCGGCTTGTCGGCTTGAAGCCAGGATCCATCGACCATCATCTTTGAAACCTGGCTCACCGCCTTCTCTGCCTCTGCCTCGACGCCGTTGATGGCGACGGCGACCGAGTTGTCCGGCGAAGCGATCATACCGGCGAGGCTTAGCCGGCGCATGACCGTCACCTCAGGGTTGGCGGTGCGTACCTTTTCGGCCAACGCACCCGAATCGACGACCAACAGATCGGAATCTTTGCTTTCTTGATAGCCTTTGGCTTGAACCACCACGTGGCCCGCTGAGGCGCGCACCACATCATCTAACATGAGCACCCAGGCACCATCTTGAAAGTTGGTGGTCCAAAGGATCAATGTCAGCCCGCCAGCCACCGCGCCTGATGCCAAAAAGCTCTGCATGGGGCGGCGAATCAAATTGCGTAATGCCATGCGTAGAATCATTGCTTACCCCTGAGCCAAGGCGGTGACAGGATCCAAATTTACGGCGCGCCGAGCCGGCCAAATCCCAGCGAGCAAAGATACCGCAATGACAACCATCATCGGTATCAACACTTGAATCACTTCAAGGTGACCGTAGATGACCGGATCAAGAACCACGCCGTTGAGGACAAAGCCCTCGCCTTCTTTGACCTCCATCGGAATGCCTTTGGTGCTCAGCAACAGATGACCCAGCATCCCCAAAACAAACCCAACAGTGCTTGAAATAAGCCCCAGCAAACCCGACTCGATAAGAATCAAGCGCGTGACACTTTTGGGCGGCAAACCCAGGGAGGCAAGAAGGCCCAGCTCGCGAGTGCGCTCGTAGACCGACATCAACAGCGTGTTGATGATCATAAAACCGGTCAACAACATGATGATAATGACGAAAACAAGAGACGAGATGAGGGTGATGTCTTCCATCTGCTTAGTTTCGGGCGAGATTTCATACCAAGCACGAACGGCTAGATTGGGTCGGTCTTTTTGTGCTCGCTCTTGCACCTGAGCAAGGGCGCCCTCATTCTGCGCTAACACCACCAATTCATGCACACCATCGCCCATAACAAAGAGGTCTTGGGCGGTCTTAAGCGAGAACATGGCGCCGGCGTCGCGTTCGACCGTGCCCACCTTATAGATGCCCACCACCGGATAAACTTGATTGCCAATGCTGCCGTCCAAAGCATTGACCACAACCAGCAATTGCCCACCCACTTTAAGGTCGAGCTTATCGGCTAAAGCATTGCCGATGACCGCTTCACCTTTGTCGGCAAGCCAACGCCCATCGATGACCCGTTTGTTAATCTGGGTCAAAGCGGCTTCAGCGACGATATCGACCCCAACAAAACTGCCGCTGGCTGCTTCGTTGTCGGCGCCCGCGTACATCGCAAAGGCTTGGATGCGGGGTGCGACCACCTTGATGTCCGGGTCCGCTAGCAGCGCATCGATCACCGTGGGGGCGTTGGGAACCACATCGTAGGGGTTCATGGTTTCTGGATAGTCTTTGTGGTGGATTTGCAGGTGACCGAGGTTTCGATCCACCGTCGCCTTGTGCATGACGCTTAAGAAGCCACCAACCCAAGAGTTCATGAAGATACAAAAGGCAACGCCCAGGCCCATGGTCAGAGCGGTCAAAATGGTGCGCGTGCGATTGCGCCATAGGTTGCGCCAAGCGATCGTGAGCAGGATGCTTCCTTGACCCATCGCTAATCGTCCCCGCCAGTGTTCACCGTTTAATCCCTCAAGGACTGAAGGCTAAAAAGGCTTTCATCCACGGCGATGTTGAGTTCCATGGTGTGAAAAACCATCTCGGTGAATTCATCGGGCTTGTCTTCAGGCTTGATGACCATTTTATGCGGCACTTTGATGCCGGCAATCTCTTTGACTTCGCTGTAGGTCATGGTGCGAACTTTTCTGCCCTTTTCACTAAAGAACTCCTGCCTTAGCGGCACGCCGTCGGCTTGCACGGTGACATCGACATAGCCCCACACCACAGGGGTCGCCGGCTTGGGGGTGCAGCGAATGGTGGTCTCCTCGCCGCCGGCCTTCGACCCTGGCACCAGGGAAAAGGTGTAATCTTCCGACAGTCTGTATTCCTTAACCAGATCGTCATTGCTGATGTGGCTGCCCATCCAGGCACCGCTCATCATAGCGCTCGGCACGCGCATGACGCGATCGGTATTGGGAAGATAGTTCCACAGTTTATCGCCGACTTTAAGCGTTGCCACGCCGCTGTCTTTAGCCGGCTCGAGCAAGCGAATTAGGGAATGCTCTTTGCCCTTGGACCAGGTCTCCATCTTCATTGTGCGCGCAAAGCGCTTCGTCTTGACCCGCATGCTCATCATCACGTGGCTGGAATTCGAGCGGCCGCTATCATCGACCTGGGTCAGCAGCGCCTGAAGTTGATCCTTTGTTAGCGGGGCGGCCGTAGGCTTGGGCGCAAGGGGAGGCGAGGCGAGGGACGGAAATGAGAACACCAAAAGCAACAAAAACAATTTGGTCATCGCGTGTGCCTCCCGCGGCTTATCTTATTCGGCGAAGAGTCTTAGCCACCGTGCGCCGAAGGCACAAGTGAAACGGCGGCGCTAGCTTTCTAAGCCGGTGACTAGAATTAGCTGCTAATCTCGTGGTACCTTGCCTTTTCGAAGGTGTCCCACTGCCTTTGATTTGGAGAGATTATTCATGGCTCGACTCTTTTTTGTTTTTCTTGGTCTGGCTTCCATCGTCGGCGCTTCTTTGATGAGCACTTCTCTGGGTGCGTTGGTCCACGTGCCATCGTTGCTGATC
>JAPKCE010000180.1 GCA_028823075.1 Myxococcota bacterium | reverse complement strand
ACCAAACTTACGGAATTTGGCATGCACCACTTTGGTCGCCGCACCCATTTTGGCAATCTCGGCGGCGCTGGGGTGATGCACTTTGATCTGGTTCGCTTCAAATTGAGCCAGCAACGGACCGTTAAGAGCGCGAATCCATCGCCGGCTCAGTTTGGTCTCCTTCAAGCGGTCCTTGGGATCGAGCAGGATTTTCTGCAAAGCTTTGGGCTGCTTATCGAACCACTTTTTAGAGGCTACGAGCACTGCCGGTTGGTAAATATGTCGGGTGATCGAGTAATGCTGAATGGCGCGATACCAGTTGGTGGCAAACGAAAATAGCGGCGTGTTGGTGAAACCATCGACCACTTTGTTTTGCAGAGCTGAGAGCACCTCGGGCACCCCCATCTCCACGGGCGAAGCACCAAGAGCTTTAAAGGTCTCTAAGTGCACGCGGCTCTGTTGAACACGCAACTTGCGCCCCTTGAAATCCGACGCTGTGAGGATGGGCGAGCCCTGAGTGCCCATGCCGTGCCAACCATTCTCAGTGACAGAAAGAAGCACAAACCCCGCTTTTTTCAGAAGCCTAGACATGGTTTCGAAGGCGATGTCATCGAGAATGTGATCCGCCTCAGCGTCGCTGCGGAACAAGAAGGGAAGTTCAAAGACGTTGAAGGAAGGCACCGCGGTGGCGATGGCACCCATGGACACGCCGGTCACCGGTAAGCGACCCAAGCGACATTCCTCGACGGTCTCTTTCTCGCCGCCGAGACGACCGCTAAGATAGAACTTGTACTTGACCTTCAGTCCCGCCGCTTTGGCCTGCTTGACCACGCGCTTTGAGACCTTTTTTGTCCATTTTGCCCAAGGGGTTCCGGCCGGAGCGACCGAGGCGCCCTTGATGACGATCGTACCGTCGCCCGCTTGAGCGGAGACGGCGAGAAGTAGAGCTGCGAAGAAGCCGATGCGGTTCATAAATACTCCGAACTAGAAGAGGTCAGCAGCCTTGGCGAGAATACGACGGGCTTTCTCTTTTTCCCGGACCAGTTCGGGCCCCAAATCAGCGCCCGCTTCTGGGTTGTCGGCCGTCCATGCGGTGACGTCGAAATCGAGAACTTCTTTGAGCAAGGTGTTGAACTCATCTTGCTTGTCTTCTTTGACGCTCAGGTTCTCAGCCCAGAGCACCTTGGTCGCCATGTTGTAAGGAGCCTTGGCGATGGCCTTGTCGAAGTAACTGCGAGCCTTGACCAGGTCGCCACCGGCAAAGCCCGGAGCGATGGAGTAGAAGGCGGCCCAGTAGCGAAGCACGCCGCCGTGGTAGAACTCGCCGGTCGGGTCGAGGGTCTCGCAGCGCTGCATGACGGCTTCGATAGTGCCCTTGTTTCCGAGGATGACGGCGAAGCCTTTGCCCTTGGCCCATTTACCCAAAGCGCTAGCGAACCAATAAGCTGCGGGGAGACTCTTTTTGCCGATAACAGCAATGGATTTCTCAATACTTCCATCTGTTTCCTTCATCTTGGCCTTGAAGGCTTCTGAGCCGTAGTAAAGGGCGCGCTCTGCGGTCTTCATGCCCTTCTCAAACCAGCTGAACATGGCGCTACCATCAGCGTCGAAACGTGCGAAGGAATCGCCCATAAAGTAGTAGGCACGAGCCAATTTGGTGAGCGCTGCGACATGCTCGGACTTGGCGGTGACCTCTTCGTAAGCGGCGATGGACTTTTCCAGTTCGGCACGGTCCAGGCGGTTTACCCAATGCGCATCGCCGGCGGTAATACCCGCTTCAAGTGCCTCGGCGTCGCCGCCTTTGGCTTCGCTGTGGCCTTGCAAAAAGGCGTGCCCACCGCTGCATGCGGTAAGCGAAGAAAATGCGAGAACGATTGCGAAACGCGACATGAAAAACTCCAGAGTTCTTGTTTGTAACGGCAAGGGGTTACGGGGCCGACGAAGGCAGGTCAACGGGCTTTAGCGCCAGCGAAGAGACTTACGTAGAAAGACCAAAGCAACAGCCACCACCGGCAAGCCGCTCAGCAGCGACCAAACCAAAGCGTTGCCCAGCGTCCCAACGTCACCATCGAGCGCCGCTCGCAGTGCCTGTGCCGACCAATAAGGGGTCAGTGGCTTGAGCCAGACCTGCGCCTCAGGACTGATAAAGAAACCGGCAACGGCCGGTGCTAGGAGCAAAGGCATACCGACTTTCATCACCGTCATAGCGGCTAACTGATTGTCGGCAAGGGCTCCGAGTAAAAGCAACGTCAGCAAGGCGGTCGGCAAAACGCTAACCCCGGCAGCGGCCAGCGAAGCAAAGGGTGCCGATGAGCCCATGACGATCAAAGCGGTACCTAGGCTTGAAACCAAAGCCAGAGCCATGATCAAGATGAACTTTGCGGCCACGTATTCGCCAAACGACAAAGGCGACACCCGCAAGCTTTGTAAAGCTCCGCTTTCGCGGTCTTCAACTAGCGCCAAGGCAGGAAACAGAGTCACGATCAGCGAGGCCATCAAAAGCAGTAACGCCAAGTCGCTGCTGCGGCTACGTTTGGAGTCGGGCTCCACCCGTAACCAACGCACTTTAAGCTGCTTTCCGCCTTCGATCCTGGCGACGACCTCGTTGATCACATAGCCTGGGTAACTGCGCAAAGCGGCAGGCTCATTACCCTCATAAATCACCTCGGGGTCGAGCCCACTTTGTCCATAAACACCGATCAGATCATCGATGCCCTCGACCCGGTGCATTACCGCCTCGCGATCCTTTACCCAGATGACATGACAGCGCTTCTCAAGCTGCTCCACGACGGCTCGGCGAAAGCTGCCCGCCGCCACCACCGTGGGCTTAGCGCCTTCGATCACCGGCATGAGCAAAAGATAAGCGGCCGCCAGGATAAGCGGGGCGATGAGCACATAAACCATCTGCTGATCGGCCAAGCCCATGCGCAGGTCGTTGCGCATCGCCTTCACGATGGAGCCTAAATTCACGATGAGCGCCTAAGTAAGCGCATGTGAACCAGCGCGGTTGCAATAAGCGCCAGGAGCGCCAGCGCCGGCAGCATGCTGAAGAGCGCCATCCAGACGTCGTCCGAGCGGCCGGTGGGAAAGAGCGCCGAGCGAACCCCGTAGAGAGCTCCCCAAGTCGGGATGTAATGCATCCACAATTGGTCGAGGGTCGGCAGCAGATAAGCGAAAAGCGGCAACAGTAAGGCGTAACTTGCTAGAACTACCCAGAAAATTCCGTCGAACAAGGATTTTAGCAACACGCCGAGGATGGCGCCGGCGAAGGAAAACGCCAAGGTAGCGACAACGAGAACGCTCCACAATTCGAGGCTGGAGACGGCATCGGGCATCACCATTAAAATGAGCAGAACAGCGGGTGGCAAGCTGTGAATCATGGTCGCGGTAATCTTGGCGCTCAGGTAGCTTAAGGTTCCAACAGGGCTAACTTTTATGGCCTCGATAGCGCCCGTTTGTTTTTCTTCAAAAATCATCATCGCCAAAAACAGGAAGGCGCTGATCGCCACGTCGACGGCTAGCAAAACACCCATAAGCCCATGGTTAAAAGGCGAAGGTTTCCGATCTTCGCCGAGATGGGTGTAGCGATGCCCGCGCGCCCAGCCGAGGCCGCCGATACGGCTCCAAAAAACGCCCGCTTGCACCCGCGCCATCTGCAGCAGACCCGCATCCGGTTCGGCCGCGTGAACGATTTCAACCGCTGGCTCATGGCGGCTTCCCGAGAAGACCAAGCCCACGCGGCTACGGTCCTCAGCAGCCCAAGCCTGCAACTCTTCGGTGCTGGCCATCGCTAAGTCCGGCGCCTTGCTGATCATACGCTCGAAAGCGCGGTCGGAGGTGTTATCAACCAACTGGATCGTGGGTTCATGCTCGAATTTCTCGGGCACGGCCCAGCGTAGAATGGCGCCCTGAAAAAACACCGTAGCGAGCATAATGAGAGGAAATAAGCTCAGCCAAACGTTGCGCAGATCGAGCCACAACAGGCTGGTAAAAGCGCCCATTAAACCAGCCCGCGCCCGGTAAGCTTAATAAAGATCTCGCCCAAGCTCGCTTCGCGGCTGTGCAGGGTTTCGACCTCTCCGGAGGCGAGCAGCGCTGCTAGGCTCTCGCGCTGTTGCGCATCTTTGGGGTCAAACACCTCACGCCGGAGCTCTTCATCACGGACAAATTCAACCTCGACACCCGATTGACCATGCTCAAGCTTGAGGTTGCGCGGCGTGTCGCAAGCGACGATCTGACCTTCGTTAATAAAGGCGATTCGATCGCAAAGGGCCTCGGCGACGCGCATATCGTGGGTGGTTAAAAGAACGGTGGCGCCACGCGCCTTTTCGGCGGCGATAACCTCGATGATGCGCTCGGTTGTGGCGGGGTCATTACCGCCGGTCGGCTCATCGAGAAAGAGCATCTTGGGGGCATGCTGAATGGAGCGTAAAAACACTAAGCGCTGCTTCATCCCTTTGGAATACTCACTAACCTTCTTATTCAAAGCCTCGCTCAAACCCACCAACTCGAAGAGTTCTTTCGGCGGGCGCGACGGCTTTTTATAAAAGGCGGCAAGGGCCAGTAGATTGGCCGAACCGCTAAGGCGCTCAAAAAGGTTGGGCAGCTCGAAGGAGACCCCGATCTCTTGAAAATATTCGCGCCCCCAGTCAGCGAGCGCTTGACCCGAGTAAGTAACCAGCCCGTGATCGGCACTCAATTGCTTGTTGAGGATGCGCTGCACGGTACTTTTACCGGCGCCGCTCGGGCCTAAGAAGCCAAAGATCTCGCCCGGTTTAACCTCAAACGAAACGCCGCTCAGCGCCTTTTCCTGAGCGCCGGGATAGCAAAAATGTAGGTCTTCGACACGAATCATGTGCGTGGCGCTGGTTCGCCCGCATCAAAACCTGCGCCGACGATGGCGGCGACCAAGGCTGCCGCGCTAACCGAGCCTTCGACGCTCGCACTAGCGCCCTCTAAATCAACGTTCGCGGCGCTGATCTCTTCTTGAGAGTTGAGCACGCGTTCGAGCCGGGACGAGCAACCGCTGCAGGTTGACGGCTATCTGACACTCCCGAACATCTTTGTAGTTGAGTTCTTGCAGCGTCGCGACGGCGGCCACCATGGCCGGTCGGCCGAGCTGCTGAACCCGTGTGGCCAGAGCCGGCACGAACTGCGCGG
>JAPKCE010000179.1 GCA_028823075.1 Myxococcota bacterium | reverse complement strand
AGCGATGACGAAACGAGCGAACGTGTCGGTGAGATCGCTCGTATGCTGCGACTCGACTCCTTGCTTAAGAGGCGACCGGCAGAGCTTAGCGGCGGGCAGCGCCAAAGGGTCGCTATCGGCCGTGCGATGGTGCGCAAACCTTCGATTTTCTTGTTTGACGAACCGCTAAGCAATCTCGACGCCAACCTACGCAACCAGATGCGTGCCGAGCTAGCCGAACGCCATAACGAGCTTGGGGTCACAACCGTTTACGTCACCCACGACCAGGTTGAGGCGATGACACTGGCCGATAAAATCGCCCTCTTGCGCGACGGTGCTGTCGAACAATTCGATACTCCTCAAGGCTGTTTTGAACGGCCACAGACCGCCTATGTCGCAGGGTTTTTCGGGCAACCCCCAGCGACTCTACTCGCAGGGACGCTCAAAAATGGGCGGCTGCATATCGGCGACTGTTCCTTGCCCGTCGATGTGCCACTGACCCGAGATTCGGGTGAGGTCATCGCCGGATTGCGCAGCCATGCACTGCGCCCTGCGCCAGACGGCATCCTGCGCATGCACATCCTCGAACGCGAGTATACCGGCGCTGAGGTGCGTCTTCACGGCTTTTTAGTCGGGCATAACGAGGCTCGGTTGAGCGTCACCCTAAGTGTCGGCGAAGCCGCTCAATATGCCGGCGATGAACTGGCGCTAAACCTCCAAGCGGGCAGCTTGCTCGTCTTTGATGCGACCAGCCAAGCCACCTTACGCAGCGATCACGGGGCCCGGTAAATGCTCGCCGCCTTGCTGCTGCTCAGCGCCGGCAACCCAACAGCAGAACTCACGTTATGGCATGCCTGGCGCGGCGCAGAGCAGGCAGCCTTAGAAACAGCGCTACGCCAATATGCCCCGCATGTACGCGCCGTGGGTATGCCTTTCGACGGGTTTTCGGAAAAACTGAGCGCAGCCTTGAGCCACGGCGAGGGGCCGGATCTGTTCATCTACCCCCACGACCGGCTGGGCCAATGGCGTCGAGAAAACGCGCTGCTCGAACTGACGCTGCCGAACACCCAATTTGACCCCGCAGCGCTGAGCGCGGTTAGCGAGAATTCTCGTTATTACGGGCTGCCACTGGCGAGTAAATCACTGGTTCTTTATGGGCGTCATTCCGGTCCAAAGCTGCCCCTTGATTTAGCGAAAGCCGAAGCGGGGAAAGCCTGGGTCGCAACCACAGTGAACTCCTATTACGCGGCCTTCCCTTGGCTTGCATCCGCCGGAGCACGCCCTTTCGACGCCAAGGGTCGGCCTGCGCTCAATTCGGCTGAACATGCCCGCGGTTTGACGCAGCTCAAAATGCTCATCGATCGCGGCACGCTGCCGCGAGGCCTGGACTCGGCGCAGGCGCGCGCTGCGTTTATTCGCGGCCAAGTTCCCTTTCTACTCGATGGCCCATGGGCATTGCGCGAGCTGCAAGAGCATATTGATGACCTAAGCATACAGGCGCCGCCCACCGCCTTTGGCGCCAAACTACGTCCCTTCGCCACCGTCGAAGCCGTGTTTGTCTCGGCGCATAGTGAGCATGGACAAGCCGCCATGGCAGCCGCAGCGGTCCTCGCCGGTGACGACGTCGCGATGGTGCGAGCCCTGCAAGGCGGGCAGTTGGTACCCAACCGCGAACTGTGGGCGAAAGTCGCCGTAGAATCTCCTATGAACGCGGCCTTGGCGGCGGCGCAACAAGGTGCCTACCCCCTCCCTACCTCTCCGATCATGCGCGCCTTTTGGGGCCCTGCGAAGGATGCACTGACCGGCGTCCTGCGTCAGGGGAAAAGCGTGCAAGTCGCTCTCGACGAAGCCGCCGCTCGGCTCGCTGGCTTGCTCGCTCCCTTGCCCCCCCAAGTCGGCGCTACGCCTTTCATCGCGGTCTTGATCTTCCTAATTTTCGGCCTCGCTGTACTGGTCTGGCGCCGCTGGAAGGATTACCGAGCGCCTCATACTTTACCCGCTGCCGCGACCCTAAGCCTGTTTGTTGGGCCCGGCCTTGCGGCTCTATTATTGTTGGTCGCCACACCGATCATCACCGGTCTAGCGATGAGCTTTTTCGCCCACGGCGAGGCGGGTTGGCATCTGGTCGGTTTTGCTAATTATTTTGCCATTTTACGCGCCGATGGTCTTGGCGTCACGCACCCTTTATCCTTTTGGTTTACTCTTTTTATTACTCTGGCCTGGACGCTGATTAATGTCCTCGCCCACGTCGGCATCGGTATTGGACTGGCGCTCATTCTCAACCAACCCGCGCTGCGGCTTAGCGCTCCGTTTCGCGTCTTGCTCATTCTGCCCTGGGCGATTCCAAACTATGTCACGGCACTCGCCTGGCGCGGTCTTTTTGATCAACAAATTGGCGCCATAAACGCCATTATTGAAAGTTTTGGAGGCAGTGGCGTCGCTTGGTGGGACCAATCACTTGCGGCCTTTGCCGCGAACCTAACCACCAACGTCTGGCTGGGGTTCCCCTTCATGATGGTCACTGCTCTGGGCGCTTTGGCAAGCCTGCCGAGCGAACAGCTTGAGGCGGCGCGTATGGATGGTGCCGGCGCGCTGATGCGCCTGCGGCACATCATCCTACCGCAACTGTTACCGGCGATGATCCCGGCGATGTTGCTGGGCACGATCTGGACTTTTAATGCCTTCAACGTGATCTATCTTGTGAGCGGCGGAGACCCGGCTCACAGCACCGATATTCTCGTCTCAGAGGCCTACCGATGGGCCTTCGAAGGGCAGGGAAGATACGGTTACGCAGCCGCTTATTCGGTGTTGATCTTTGGCCTTCTTCTGCTCTTTGGGCTCTTCAGTGCGCCTCGTAAGGAACGTGTATGAGCCGCGGTAAAGCAGCGTTGAGTTACGTCGTTTTGGTGCTGGTTTCGGTGGTCACGCTCTACCCTATCTTGTGGGTCGTCGGGCTGGCGCTAGGCGATGGCTTACCGCGAGGCGGCATCAACCCATTTCCAGATGAGGTCAGCCTTGAGCCGCTATCGGGTCTACTCGCCAACCCAGCCTTCACGACGGCGCTGGCAAACTCGGTCATCATCTCGCTGAGCGCGGCGATCATCGGCGTTAGTCTTGCCGCCAGCACGGGGTATGCGCTTTCTCGCTTCCGATTTTTCGGCGCCGACGCGACCCTAAAAGGGATCATCTTAAGTCAGATGTTTCCCGGCGTCGTCAGCTCGATTCCCATCTATTGGTTGCTTCACCGTTGTGGGTTGCTCGACAGTCGCAGCGGTTTGATTCTGGTGTATGCCACCAGCTCGGTCCCCTTCTGCGCTTACGCGCTCAAAGGCTGGTTCGACACCTTGCCGCAAGACCTGCTCGACGCAGCGCGCCTCGACGGCGCCGGACATTGGCGTATTTTCTGGCAAATAGCGCTGCCCCTCGCCAAGCCGGCGCTAGCCATCACTTTTCTCTTCGCGTTCATGGGTGCCTGGTCGGAATTCATCTTGGCGCAAACATTTTTGAGCAGCCCGGAGAACATCACATTGCCCGTTCTCTTACGGAGCTATGTCGGCCAATTCGACGCCGACTGGCGCGCCTTTGCTGCGGGTAGCCTCATTGTCTCAGCGCCCATTTTAGCATTGTTTTATGCGCTTCAAAAACACTTGGTTGGCGGCATCACATCGGGTGCCGTCAAATAGAGCGCATACGCTTCAAAGTCGTCTCATCGCGCAAACGCATAGCATCGAGAATTCCCGATGTATCCCTGCTTCGACCTTGGCACCACTTGAGCATAGAATCCCAGGCGCGAAGGTTTTCTAGAGGGCGCTGATAGAGCGCTTCGGATAAGCGCAATTGCTCTCGTAACGTACTGCTGATCGGGTTGAACATAAGTTGTAGAATTGGGCTTCCAGACGCGGCGATCAAGGCTTGAGCGACGAGCAGATCAGCGGCGACCACCACCTCGAGTTCAGCACCCTCCTCGATGGCGGCCTTTAAAACCGACAGGGCCTTGCGCAAAGGCGCCGCCTGAGCCGGACCAAAAGGTAAAGGAATACGTTCGAGTACCGCTCCCGCGAGATGGCGGCGCACGGCCAGAAACTCAGCGGTCAATGCCTCAAGTTCAACTCGACCCTGAGCGCTATTGAGCAAAGCCGTGCAGAGGCTGGGTCCGCCCGACTCCAAAAAACTCCGGACGGTGGTGCCCCGACCTTGAGTGCGTTCGAGCAGCCCTTCGGTTTGTAATAGGGTCAGGGCGGTACGAACCGTCACCCGAGCGACCCCAAGGCTGGTCGCCAAGCTGCGCTCATCGGGCAGCCGCTCGCCCGGCGGAATCGTCCCATCAACAATCTGCTGGCGTAATCCAGCAGCTACCAAATCGGGACCGGCGCTACGTTTACGCAGGCTGGCGCGAATTTTCTCTACGGGCATTGGGTCTTCCCTATGTTAGGCTAACTTGGTCCTACCATAGAAAGTATTGCTGGTTTTGAACAGGGCTAACCTTAGGCTGCCGACAGTTCAAAGCCCTCATCCGAGCCGGTAAGAAAGCCCACCGCTTCGGCACAGTTTTCAAATACGGGGCTCGGCCGCTGATCTTCGCTTAGAAGGGCTCCCATCTGAGTCTCGGGGAGAGGCCGGGTGACGTGGCAGATATCGAGCAAGTTAGCGTAGCGCCTAGAATGATCTTCTAAAGCGTTAATCAGCTCAAAAGCCGCGACGTCGATCTCGACCAAGCTGCGCAAGTCCAATAAAATGGCGATCGGGCGTCCAGCGATTTTTCGCAGGCGCTGACGCATGTCATCAGCGAGCAAGGTGGCTTCGCTGGCTTCAAGAGAGCGTCCAAAAGTCAAAGTTATAACGGTGAGCATGCCCTCGTGAATGGCAGCGTCGATACGGTGGTAGGACATAATAAACTCCTCTAAAGTTAGCCCCCTTTGAGCGGGGGAATCGCATTAGGTATCGGAGTTTTCGCCACGAGGGTGCGCCCTATCGGTCGCTTGCCCGAGGCGAAGCGTTAATCGTCCCGTATCTGCCTTCAGCGGCCAAGGATCAAGTCCACGACCTTTTCGCCAATCATGATACTCGGCGCGTTGGTGTTGCCGCCAATGACGTTCGGCATAATCGAGGCGTCGGCGACGCGCAGCCCTTCGATTCCCCTCACCTTCAGCTCCGGGCAAACCACCGCCGCATCGTCAATGCCCATGCG
>JAPKCE010000178.1 GCA_028823075.1 Myxococcota bacterium | reverse complement strand
CAACCCGAGCACAGATCCGCTCAGAGTTCTCAGCGCTGCTGATCGAGCGCGGTAAGGACCCCGTCCTGGGGAGCGTTCTGCCTCTACCGGTGATGGTGGGTGAACTGCGCGTGCTGGCTGTTCAAGAGAAGGCAGCGCTCGGTTTGGTGTTGTTCTCGACACGCAGTATTGAGCGTCTCGATAAAGTCATTCTTCTGGGACCCGAACAGTAATCAGGCGCGAACCCAAAGACGCTCTTTTGGCGCTGTCGAATGGATGGAAACGATGCGCGCCGGGCGCCGTTCCGAGCGGATTACGCGCCCTTGAAAAGTCCCATTTAGTTTGCCGTTTCGAAGGCGGAGATCGAAACTCGCCATGACCTGGTTTTCGAGTAGGGGTGCGACTTCTGCGGCGAAGCCGAGGCTCTGAAGGTGCTGCAAACCGCCGTCGCTTCGGCGCAGTCGCAAGCGCCCCCAAACGGCGGTGCCGCTGTAGCGCTCCCAGCCGCCATCGCGCAGGGCATCACCGCTTACGAGGGGACCGAATTGACGTAGGTTAATGAGGCGCTCTCCATCTCGCCATGCTCCGCCTACGCGGGTCGTCAAGCCGCCAACGAGCATATACAGCAGCCATAGGCCGAGCGAGATTAAAAGGGCATTGCGCAACAAGGCGTCAATATTCACCAGCCCCTCATTCCGCCGAATAGGCTCAACAAAGCTGAAGCGAACCTAGTTTCCCAGACGAGCCGGGACAATGCGCTTTGTGAGAAACTCGGCAAGTTCCGCGAGAGGAACATCAAAACGCTCGCCGCTGCGCCGCTCGACGAGCTCGGCAGAGCCGGAATCAATGCCCCGTTTGCCGAGTCCGACCCGCCACGGCAGGCCGATCAATTCCGCATCTTTAAACTTAAAGCCTGGGCGCTCGGGACGGTCATCGTAGAGCACCTCGAGGCCGGCAGCGGTGAGCTCGTGATAAAGCGGTTCACAGGCATCGAGGATTTCCTGTTGTTTGCCTAATGCCAGAAGATGAACTTCGAAGGGCGCAACGGGAACCGGCCAGCAGATGCCTTGCTCGTCGTGGTTTTGCTCAATACAGGCGGCAGCTGTGCGGCCGACTCCGATACCATAACAGCCCATCTCCAAGGGCGTCGGCTTACCGTTTTTATCAAGAACAGTCGCGCCCATGGCCTTGGAGTATTTGTTTCCCAGGTAGAAAATATGACCGACATCAATGCCGCGGCGAAAGGATAGGGGCTGCCCCTCGCAACGACCACAGATGTCACCCTCTTCGGCGAAACGAAGGTCGGCGGTTTCTGCTTGGAAGTCGCGCAAGGGCTGTACCGCGCCGAGATGTTGGTCGCGAGCGTTGGCGCCGCAGATCGCATCATTCATCGCCATCACCTCATGATCGGCGATGATGCGAATGTCTTGTAAGCCCAAGGGGCCGATAAAGCCGGCAACATCGCCGATGCTGCGCATTAGGGTCTCCGGACTAGCAGGAATCAGTTGGTCGCAGTCCAGTAGCGCGCGAAGTTTCGCCTCGTTGAGCTCTCGATCACCGCGCATCAACGCCATGATCACCTGGTCGCCAAGCTCGAAAAGGAGGGCTTTGATAACACACTTCCCCTCAACTTCGAGGAAACTGGTAAGCTCTGCGATACTGCAAACATCGGGCGTGTCGAGCCGTTTGGGCTCGCCCGTTTGTTTCACTGCCGCGGGCGCCACGGCGAGGATCTGCGCTTTCTCGATATTCGCTGCATAGCCACAGCTGACGCATGTCGCTAGAGCGTCCTCACCGGTGTCGGCGATGACTTGAAATTCATGTGATAAGCTACCGCCAATCGTCCCGGTATCCGCTTCTACTGGCGCAAACTCTAGCCCACAACGCGAGAAGATCTGCGTGTAAGCTTCATGCATTTTCCAATAGCTTACTTGGGCTGTTTCAGCGTCGAGGTCGAACGAGTAGGCGTCTTTCATAACGAATTCACGCCCGCGCATCATGCCAAAGCGCGGGCGGGTTTCGTCACGAAATTTAGTCTGAATTTGAAACAGGTTGAGCGGCAGTTGGCGGTAGGACTTAATCTCGCTCGCCGCCAACTGAGTAATCACCTCTTCGTGGGTGGGGCCCAAGCAGAACTCGGCGCCTTTACGGTCCTTAAGACGCAACAGCTCAGGGCCGTAAAGATCCCAGCGCTTGGATTGGCGCCACAACTCGGCCGGGATGACCATCGGCATGTTCACCTCGAGGCAGCCTGCCTTTTCGAGTTCTTCGCGTAAAATGCGTTCAATCTTGCGCATGACGCGCAGGCCTAAAGGCAAGATGGTATAGATTCCGGCGGCGACACGACGGATCATGCCCGCACGCATCATCAGCACATGAGACGCAACGGTAGCCTCCGCCGGCGCCTCTTTCGCGGTAGGGATTAAATACTGGCTGGCGCGCATGGTCTGCTACAGCCCGGTCTTAATTTTAAGGCTGTTGCCACGTCGTACCAACAACACTTCGTTAACATCTTTGTGGCGCTCCCAGTGGCTACCACTGGGCAAATCGAAACGGTAGCGCACATCAAAGCTCAGGCGAGCAGCGATCTCGGAGTCCTTGGTGAGCACCTCAAGCAGCTTGAGCTTCATGTGCAAAACGCCGGTCTGGGCGAAGCGCTCGTTGAGACGTTTTTTGAGCGCCTTACGTCCGTAATCATCGTCGCTGTTGGTGTTGCCCTGATCCTCGAAGTAATCTTTTGCGACATAACTCAGCACGCGCTCGGCGTCGCGAGCTTCCATGGCACCTCGGTAGGCCTCCATCAGCGCGACGACTTCACGGTTGAGCTTATTATCGTTGATCTTATGACCCTGAATAGGGGTTGAGCAGGCGAGAGTCGCCAGCAAAGAGACGGTGAGTAAAGCGCGCATAAAGACTCCGAAAAAGTTAACTATTACGTAAACGACGAACCGCCTTGGCGATTCCTCTGGGTCCGATATATCCCTCTTTGGCGAGGAAACCCAGGACCTTTGGGCCGCCCATGGCGAGAACTTTCAAGTAGCCGTTGCGAGCGAGGGACATCATGCCAGCATTGAGCTTGACTTGCACCCGTTCGTCATCGGTTTCGCGCAACAGCGCTTTTAAGAAAGACACGCCAAAATCGCCGACGCTGTCACCGTCGGTGGAGCAGATGTTCGCAACTGCTGCGCTGCCAAGCACCAGATCAAAATCGGTAGCACCCTGTTTTCCGCCGTTGATTCGTACCCCTTCAGCGGTACGCTCAAAGGTGAACAACTCGTCGACGCCGTGGATTTTGAGCCCAACACAGACCCCTTTTCGCAAGGGCTTTGTGGCGGCTATCCCCGCAGGGTGTTCGGTGAAGATAGAGCGCAATTGGTCGATGGATTCGTTCATGGTTTGGCCTGACTCTCCACGCGAAAATAAGCGCATCCGACGAGATGTCGGGCACCTGTGTCATGAGGGCTAAGGGCTTGCAAGGCTAGCGCAACCGGTGGCGGGATGAGCGTATCTTAAACGAGCTAGGATCTCTTTGAGTCGGTCGGCGATGGCCGGTCGCTGCGCAGCGAGGCGGCGGAATCGCTGAGCCGCTAAACAGGGCTGCGAAGCGCGCTCAGCGAGGGCGGCGAGGTAGCGGCTTGTCTCGATACGAAGTGTGCGCGGCAAAGGTGCTGCCCGCTGTCCCCAAACTTCGGCCTGCTCAAATTTGGCTTGGTTTCCATAGGCGCGCATCAGTAAATAAGCGGCAGCAGAGGCGGCTGCGGGGGCTAACCTGGGATAGGCATCGCGCAGGGCGGATATCACCTGTTTGGCTCGTTTCCCGCTTCCCACATAAGGGGTGATGAGTTTGAGAAGTTCTCTTTCGCCGGGCATTAACATGCGCAGTAACAAGGCGCGATAGTCACTTTCGCGCGGCGCGGCTACTAAGGCGCGCAGAATATGATGTCGGGCGGTTTCGTGGTCGTCGGCCATTGTCGCTTCATCGGCGCGACGCAGGAAAAGGCGTGCAGCCTCGCTACTCGGAATGCCCCGAGCGAGTAACTCCTCTTCGATTCGTCTCTGCGCCTGTTTGGCGCCCAGGTGGTGGAAACGGTCGGCTAAACTCGCGAGGCTTCGGCAGTCCCCCGAAAGCGCCATGACCGCGCGATAGTCGGCTTCAATTTGCGCTTCACTACGTTTTTCTCCGCCCCGCTGCGCAAAACGCCAGGCTGCCTCAACTTCGGTTGGACAGGCACGCTCTAGCAAAGCACGGTCGGGCGCAAAGCGTAGTAAATTACGGCGAGCTTGGGGTGGGTCGGGAGTCGCCTTGAGAACGCTCAACCAATCTCTCCCTAGCGCTTCGGTGTCGATACCCGCTGCTTGAAGACTTCCGGCTTGATAGGCTTCCAAAAGCCGAGCCATGCCATACTTTTGAGCGCTTAGCTGCATCAGGCTTCCGGCCGCGCGGTAGGCGACTCGTCCTTGCGCCAAGCTAAATTTCAAACTGAGCAACTCATTGATTTGCGGTAATCGGCCGCGGCGCAGCAAGCCAGCGGCTGTCTGATGAAGACTTAAGCGCTGCGTTCCAGGTGCTAGAAAGACCGCCATTCCCTCCACCAGAGCCGGGTTGGGCAGGGGGGTTAGCGGGACCCCAAAGGGGTTGTTGCTACGATGCGCCAAAAGAGCATGGACGAGCTCGTGACGTAGGTGGCGATCAGGGCGCGAGCCCGGGTGCAGATGGATCTCATTTTGCCATGGACGAGCGATGAGGACGTTGCCCGCACCGATCAAACGACGTTTGCTCTCGGCGTCGGGATAGAGCCAAATCGTGACATCTTCGGGGGGTAATGGGCGCTGAAGGGTTAATACCGAAAGGTGAGCAATATGCGCCTCAGCTTCGCTTCGAATTCGCTCGGCTTCTAAACGGTTTCGCTTGCCTTCATGAAAGTGCAGCACAAGGCCGTTACCCTTGAGTGTCGTTCCCAAAAAACTCTGTAAATCTGATTTGGAGGGCAGGTAAATCCCGGGCCAGGCGGCAACTCCGACGACGAAGAGCATCGTCCAGCCGAAACTCTTCTGTAGCCTTTCGTACCTGGTGAGACAGATTAGCGCGGCGGTAAAAGCCAGCAGCGCCGCTCGTGCGCGCAAAACCATCGCTTCGAAAGGGACCCATTCATCATAAATCGGGCCGTGCACATAACCGATGATCCAAT
>JAPKCE010000177.1 GCA_028823075.1 Myxococcota bacterium | reverse complement strand
TGAAATCTATCGTCCATGGGACGGAAGCTAGTGTATACGACTATCAGGAGCCAGGTTAACCTTCAAAACGGATAATACCATAGCGCTCCATATCCCACAGCGAGGTTCTTGAAGACCTAGGCGACACGGATTGGGACCCGGCGACCATTTATCGTAACCTGATCAAACTGCGCGACGCTGGAGTTGCACCCGTGGTCAGCCAAGCCGGAGGGGTCGATCGTTACGCCTTACAGTTAGAGCCTGGCGACGGTCACCGACACGCGCATTTCAACTGCAACGACTGTGGCCGGCTTTCGTGCCTTCCGGCCGAACTCACGGCATCGATGTCGGTCGATGGGCGATGGTTGGAATCGATCAAGCGCGCCACCGTGCACTTGCATGGTGCCTGCCCGGATTGCCTGGGTACATGATCTCACGACTGACAGAGTTCGATCTGGCGCTTGCTCGATCTGAGCCTGCCAAGCTAGGCAGGCCTTAGCGGGGAGAAGCAGCGGTGTTTCATGCCAAGTTACTACTGACCGTGCTGGTCCACAGTGGTGCTATGCCCCTGATGCCGGCCGTGGCGGCGAAACCGGTTGCCGACGATGGTAAACCTGGCATCGCTGCGCTCGATTTGGTCGCCGTTAAAGGCGTTGACTCAGCTGTCGCCCGTTTGCTCAACGAAGCCATGCTCAGCCGTTTGAAGGCATCGGGGCGCTTTAGCAGTATTTTAGGCAGCTCGGATCTTAAAGCCATGCTGTCGATGGAGCAGCAAAAGGCGGCGCTGGGCTGCGGTGACGACAGTTGAGCGTACAGGCAGATATTGGCAGGGAAAGCGGCGCCGAGCAGCGCCACCAAACCCCGGGCTGCAAAGCGCCGGGTCGCTTTGGGAAAAAGGCCTAGGCCACCGCCAATTTCGAAAAATCCGCTGATTAGGACCAGGGGCAAATGCCAGGGTAAAAAGGGAGTGCAGAAGGGTTTGACTTGAAGGTCTAATTGCAGTCGTCGCTCGTAGGCTAATCTCGGTCGCTCAATAGCGGTCCGTAGACGATGGCGACATGGTTTTTCCAGGTGAGCTCCTGCGCCCGGCGCAGCGCACCGGCGCGCCAGCTGTCTCGCTGCTCCTCATCCTGCAGCGCCAAGAGCGCCTCAGCCAGACCCTCGACGATCTGCTCATAGGACCTGCCCACAACCGGCTCTGCATGGCCTGCGCTCGGAACTACTGATAGACCAGGCCCGCCACAGTCCAGGCAGATCACCGGCACCCCCTTCTCCATCGCCTCTAAAACCACGAAACCACCTGAATCATGGGTGCTTGGATACAGAAACGCGTCTCGGCCGGCGTAGAGTTTGAGCATCTGCGCCCGGGGCACCCAACCTTCAAAACGGATAATATCATCGAGCCCCAATCGGGTCGCCTCGGCACGCCAACGCTCTTCATCGGGGCCTTTTCCGACCACTACCAAGCGATATGGCCGAGAACCCTTCTGGCGCGCAATTTTAAGCGCTCGCATCCCCAGCCGCAGACCTTTCCAATCCTTCCAGAGCCCGGCGTAAAGTAGTTCAATACGGTCGCTTTGCGGCTGCACCGGCTGATCGGTCGGGCCGTCAGACGCGATATGAGGATGGACAATGGCTTGATCACGCAGCCAAAATGGCAACGCGTGCCGCGATTCTTCGCTGGTAATATAAATCCGCTCCATCCGGCTCATGGCGAGGGCGCGAATGGGGTCGAGCCTGATGAGTGTGAACAGCAAACCCCGTAGCGTCTCGGTCAGCCAAAACCCGAACCCAAGCGGCGCTCTTAAGACTGTCGCCGAGCGCTCGCCTCCACCCACCGGCCCCATGAATGCTGGGATCCCGAGGAAACCCATGAACGAAGGAAAACGCTGGGTTCCAAAGGTCACATGATGAACCCGATCAAAGCGATGTTCTTTATGAGCGCTGCGAGCGACAAAAAACGCCGCTATCTGCCAAAAGTAGTAATAAGCGTGGATGCCAAAGGGCAGACGCTTAAAGCGACCAGCGAGTAGCCCGATATCGCAGTAGAGGAACTGCACGCCGGGCATTGGCTGATGCGCCAGCGACGCCTCGATAACAGCGCGATTATTGCGCCGCGTCAGCACCCATACTGAGATCCCGAGTTTGGCGAGTTCCTGGGCCCATCGCCAGCCCACGAGAGGCTCAGAGCCCTTACCGGGCTCGCAGGCGTAAGCGGAGAGAAGAACCTTCACGCTGTTTAGGCTTGGGCGACGGTATACCCAAGGCCATCGGCGAGGGAGACGGAAGCGGTCCAGCCCGTGTCCCGAGCGATCTTCGTCGAATCCAAATATTGATGGGTAATCTCAGGGAAGGACTTTTCCTGATAGTCGATGGACATGCTCGTATCCAAAATGCTGATAAGCTCCTCAACGAGCTCTTTGACCTCGGTCCTCTGGCCACTGCCCACGTTGTAGGCTTGGCCTTTGGTGACGTCGATATGCTCCGCCAACGCGAGGTACGCGTCGACCGCTTCCTCGACATAGAGAAACTCCCGAATAGAGGCTTCGCTGCCTTTCCAGATGACAGGCGCCTTACCGCTGCGGATCAAGCGGATAGTATTAGGCACAATACGGGAAACGTTCATGTCGAATGGGCCGTAGAGATTGGAACAGCGTGTCACCACCACCGGCATACCGAAATTGAAGTGATAGGACCTGGCAACGAGATCCTGACAGGATTTAGACGCTTCATAAATACCGTTGCCAGCGAGCGGGTCGGTCTCCTTGTAAGGGAGTTCGGCCTCGCCATAGGCCTTATCCGAACTGCTCACAATAATACGTTTCACGTTGCCATAGAGCCTGATGGTCTCGAGCAGATTGACCGTGCCGCCAATATTGACATCGAAGGCCAGCTTGGAGTTGGCCTGGCATTTGCGCACCTCAGACATGGCACCCAGGTGAAAGACGGTATCGAACTCGTACTCAGCGAACAGCTTTTGCAGGAAATCGAAATCGCGCACATCGCCCTCGAGAAGACTGATTTTTGGCGAAGTTAAACCCATGGCTCCTAAAGAGGTGTTTGCCCGAATTTTCGTTGAGGGAACCACAACCGCCTCAACATTCTCATCGGCAACTAGGCGTTTGACGAGGTGCGAACCGAGAAAACCGGTTCCGCCGGTTACGAGAACTTGCTTCATCACTAAATACTCCAAAAAAGGACCGCTAACTTGGCCAAACCTTCATTCTACGGCGGCTGAAATATCGGAACTCTGACCCATTATCAACCATAAAGTACGGCATGAAAACGCCGTATATCGGTACTCGAGCGGCTCTTCGCCCAGGTTACAAAGCGCAGCCAGTGATCGCTTAGCCAAGCCCGTTTTGGACACTTAGCGGCCAGTCGCATTCGCCTTGGGGTTACCCGGCATTTTGCGGTCCGTGAAAAGGTTTCGAGATTTCTAAACACTAACTAAAATGTCGGTTTCATTCTAATGAATGACGACGATAGGCATCGCCGTTTTTTAGATAATGAAACCACCACGGAGATCCGCGGATGACCAAACACCTCGAACTCGACGAAGCTTGGCAACTTTTACCACTGCTCTTTTCTCATCATGGCGCTCTCTACTCGAAACCGCAGTCCACGCTGCAGCCATCACCGTCTTGGCGGTTGCCATCGTCACAGGACTCGAAGTCTGAGTCATCGGCTTCGAGATCAGCTCGGAGCAGCCCATCGCCACAGGCCGCGCTGCGACAGTTGAGCGTACAGGCGGCATCATCGCCGTTGTTTTTTTGTCCCTCGTCACATTCCTCATCAGGGTCGGCGGTGCCGTCGCCGCAGAACCAGTTCACCTGGCCTGTCCAGTGCTCACCCACCGACACGCACCGCCCGTTGATACAAGCCCGGTTGCCCGGGATCCAGCAGGTGCTGTGATCGTTCCCCTGACAGCGCTCGACCTTCTCACCGTCATCATAGATTGCCTCGGCCGGGTAGCAGCCGCTCAGCAGCAGCCCCACGATGAACATTCTCATGATGCGAGCCTCCAGAGCAGGGCGCCAAAGGCCGACAGGCTGAGACCAGCGGCTAGGAGTTGGTTGGCCTGGGCGGTGGTATCCACGTAGCTCTGATATGGTGTCGCTCGATGGTTTGAAGCGGCATAGTCAACCGAGGCGCCGGAGTAACGAACATAGCTGGCAGCGGATGTCAGGACTCCGGCAGCGAGCAGGCCCATACCGGCCGGCCGAAACCAAGGAGGTGGGGTCCAGCCTGAACTCTTTGCTCGCTGAAATTTGGGTTCGGGAGGTGGGGGACGACCCTGGTAATTCGCCAAGGCCGCCTTCACCACCCACGCCATCCCCTTGGCCATAAACGTCTCATCGGGGATCATCAGGATCTGGCGGACCAGGACCTTGGCCTCGTCCACATCGGTGATCTTCAGGGTGATGAGGTAGTCATCGCCCAGTTTGCCAAGGGTGGGCACGATCATCAGGGGGACACCGAGGGCACCGCCGAGTTGGGCGATGCAACCCTCTTCTTCGCAGCCTAGGATGCTCTTTTGCTGCTCGAGGTCGATCATCTCCCGAATGTCGCTGCTGCCGATGACGCTGCCGAAGACGCCGCTCATGCCGATGCGCGCCAGCAGGATCTCGTTCACCAGACGGGCGACGCCCTTGTCGACGCCGGCGATGGCCTCCATCTCCAAGACTGCCACCCCGGGGCGCTCCTGAGCAACCGTAGGCGCGGCGATGAGCAGGGCGAGGAGGGAAATCACAGAGCGAGACTCCGATCTGGAGCTAACAAATTGAAAATAGCACAGCAATTCTAATGGCTCCAGTCCTCGACCAGCCCGGGAACTAACTAGCTCCATACCGGCTCCGAGTCCAGACAGCGCCACCACCCGCCCGTCTTCGTGCTGGCGGGTTTTATTTTTTTGGCTGACGGCACTTTCGGACCCTTTTGCGGGCTGTTTGATAACCATCGCCGGCTTGCCGTCGACGAGGCAGACGCGCTAGGGGGGTGCAAGGGTTGGAGTGTCTCGTTTGATTGCTAACGTCATGCTAACGATGCTGCTTATGGCCGCCGAAGCGCCCAAGCCGAAGGCCGCCGTTGATGACAGGCCTGGCATCGCCGCACTCGATTTGGTTGCCGTCAAAGGCGTCGACTCGGCCGTCGCTCGTTTGTTGAACGAAGCCATGCTCAGCCGTTTGAAGTCG
>JAPKCE010000176.1 GCA_028823075.1 Myxococcota bacterium | reverse complement strand
GCCGTGCAGCGATTTCTTCTTCCATGGCGGTGAGGACTAGCCCAGCAGAGGCAACGGCCTCCGCAAGGTGCGTTCCTTTATTCCACCCAACCCCGTCTCAAAGCGAGTTTCCATGCTGAACAACCTCCTTATCGCGCAAGCCGCGATTGCAGGTGCGCTCTTGCCGTTCCAAGCCGTGCTCAACGCTGCCGTGGGTAGAAGCCTGGGCCATCCGCTCAGCGCTGCTGTCGTGAATTTTATTATCGGCTTCGCCGGACTCATCACCCTCGCCACTGTTTTGCGGGTGCCATTTCCGCAGTTTGGAAGCCTGGGCACACTGCCTTGGTACTATTGGATTGGCGGCGGCTTGGCCGGCGCATTCTTTGTTTTTACCTCGCTGTTCGTCGCACCCCGAATTGGCGTCACCGCGCTCCTAGCTGGGGTGCTCGCAGGCCAATTGCTTGCGTCCGTGGCCATGGACCATTTCGGACTATTGGGTTTGCAGAGCCAGCCGGTGTCATTGGGCAAGGTCGCAGGCGTCGCCCTTCTGGTCGCTGGCGTGATCATGGTGCGCCGGTTCTAAAACTGCCACCGAGGCAAAAAACAAGGGCGGTCCAATGGACCGCCCTTTGTCGCAGCCTGGCTGCGATGTTCTAGTCGCCGCCACGCCGCCGCCCGAACCTGTCATAAACAACAATGTCGGAGGGCGACGCGCGCAGCGTCGTAGACTTAGCTACTTTTTTTTTGCTTTCCGGCGCACTTTCCGTTTCGGCGCCTTCTTTGCGGCTTTTCTCTTAGGGGCCTTCCGCTTGGCTGCCTTCTTTTTGGCTGCCTTCCGCTTTGGGGCCTTCCGCTTTGCGGTTTTCTTTTTAGCGGCCTTTTTCTTGGCTGCTTTCCGCTTCGGGGCTTTCTTCTTAGCGGCCTTCTTTTTGGCTGCCTTCCGCTTTGGCGCTTTCCGCTTCGCGGCTTTCTTCTTGGCTACCTTCTTCTTAGTAGCCTTCTTCTTAGTAGCCTTCTTCTTAGTAGCCTTCTTCTTGACTACCTTCTTCTTGGCGGCCTTTTTCTTTGGGGCCTTCCGTTTAGCTGTCTTTTTGGCTGCCGCTTTCCGAGTATTCCTCCGTACCGCTGACTTTTTAGCCGCCGGTTTTTTCCGGGCTGCGGACTTCTTCTTCTTGGCAGCAGGTTTCCGCTTAGCGGATTTTCTTTTAGCTGCCAGGGCTGCGACTTTCGCCATTAGAACCCTCCATTATGGTTCTTAATTAAAGACAAGTTTCTTAACACGAGACTGACTAATTTACGTGCAAGTGCGCGGAATCGTACAAAACTTTGATTCAATAGTCACTGCAAAAAAACCAAGCGCTATAAGGACTCGTTAAGAAGCGACGCTGCGTGAGTCCTTGGACTCATTAGTCGACTCACCCCGACCCAAGAAGATCATAACTTGGACTCGTTGATTTGAAGTGCGTGGTCACATGATTTGATTGCGACAATGCAACCGGATAGTCGACTTAGACTTGCGAGGACACGACGACCTTTGTGCTTCGTGTTAGGAGCACAATAACCTAGATGATGGCTTGATTGGTTTGTCTATCGCGCAACACCTGTTCGACTCGACGGGTGCTTTAGCGTGAAAATTCCTTAAAATTCAATGTCTTATCAGGCAAGTTAAGGTGTAAGACCGCCACCGTTCACATAGAGGACTTGGCCGGTCATGAAGCAAGAGGCGGGACCCGCAAGAAAAAGAATTGGCCCAACAATGTCCTCAGCAACGGCCAGTCGATCCAACGGTATGGATTTTATGTAACCGCTGAACGCGCCATCCCAGTCACCATCCTCTTCGTCTACCCGGCCGGTACCTCCAGCGAGGAATGCCGTTTTGACGGCAGCGGGCGCGACCGCATTTGCGCGCACACGAGGTGCATTTTCGACGGCTATACCCTTCGTCAACGCAATTACCCCGGCTTTGGCAGCGGAATAAGGCGCGTATCCCGGCAAAACACGCACCGCTAAGCCAGATGAAACATTCACAATCGTGCTGCCTTCCGCCATGTGCGGCAACGCGTAACGGCAAATTAGAAACGCTGAGCGCAAGTTGCCCGAGACAATGTCATCCCATGATCCGGCATCCCGTTCGACGACCGGAGTTAGGTCGTCACGGTAGCCCACGAGGTTGATAAGTGCGTCGATCTCACCGGCTTCTTTCACTTGTTGGTAGGCCGCGATGATCGACGCTTCGCTGTGCGCATCGATCGCCACAAAGGCCGCCTCGTTCGGCGTCGGATGGCGATCATGCGACGCCTTAAGGTCCAGCACGGTGGTTCGGGTGCCGGTCGCAAGGCAGGCTTTAACAACGGCACGGCCGATTCCGCCGCACCCGCCGGCAACGACCACATGAGCGTCGGGCCCGGGGCCTAAACGGCTAAAATCAATGGCGGCTGGGTCTGGGATCACGGGCCTACTCCTTGTCGCGTCACGCGAGCGATGAAATTAAACATGGCGGTGTGGGCTTGCGCCGTCGCCGCAGCATTGAAAACCGGCTGACCTTCGCGACTGAACCCGTGATCTGCCTCGGGGTAGTCGTGACACTCGATGTCTGCGCCAATCGGAAGCGCGGCTTTGACGCTGGCACCTACTGCTGGCGACGCATACTTGTCGAGCGCCGGAAAATGAATCTGGAAGGGTCCGCGAATATTTTTGGCCTCGATGAGGTGCTTCTCTAGCCGCACACCGTGAAAGCAGATATTCGCTAACACCTTCAAACGCGCGGCAGAGAGGAGTGCCAGCAGGCCCCCTAGGCAGTACCCCACAACAACAACGTCACCGTTGCATTCCGGTCGGGCCGCCAGCGCTTCAACTGCGACGCCGATATCCTTGACTGCCAAATCATCGTCCAAACTGTTGCGAGTCGCGAATGCGCGCTCCCAATCGGTCCCCGCATAGTCGTACGACACACCCGGACTTATCCGATGGTAGAGGTCCGGCGCCATTGCCGTGTAGCCCTGCGCATTGAACAGCGGCAATCGCGACCGAATGAAGTCCGTCATGCCGAATATTTCGTGGAGGACCAACATCCCGGGTGCCGGATTCAGTGACGCCGCGCTGAATAGGGCCGCCATTTCGGCGCCGTCGCCCATTTTGACGCGGACGTCGTTTCCCACGGCGGAAACTGCCTTAGTTGCTCGGGCTGTCAGGGAACGTCACCCCGACCATGCAATCCCGAGTCACAAGAGTAGCGAGTTTCTCCTCGCTCATGCCCTCCGTGTCCGCGGGCCGCGGCGGGAGGACCAGGTACCGCATATCTGCGGTCGAATCGACGACTTTGATCTCGACCGCGTCATCAAGTTGGGTCCCGAATTCGGTCAGAACGCCCCGCGGATCGATGACAACCCGCCCTCGGTATTCTTTACTCTTGTACCAATCCGGCGGTGGTCCAAGCAGGACCCGCGGGTAACACGAACACAGTGTGCAAACGACGACGTGATGGAGCGCAGCAGTATTTTCGAGAACAACGAGATTCGGTGCCGGCCCGACATCATATCCTAGTGCCTCGATCGCGGTCTTTGGATCAGACAGAAGCTGCGCTTTGAACGCCGGGTCCGACCAAGCTTTAGCCACAACCTTGGCGCCGTCCGCGGGGCTAACGCTATCTGTCCGGTCGACCTGGCGCCGCAGGTCGTCAGCGCTAAATACATTCTTCTCGATCAAGAGTTCACGAATCGCCTGTTCGAGAAGATCGAATTCCGACGGCGCCTTGCCCTCTTCAATAGGGGCGTGATCGTCGTGGTCATGGTCGTGATGATGGGCCATTCGTCCTCACTACTCCGCGTCAAGCCAATGTTCATAGATGTCCGCGCTTACGGTATCACCTGGCGCGCCGCGATAGTCGACCCAGACCTCCGTCTGCAAAAAGCGAACGAGATAAAGTGGTTTTTTGGGAAGACCTTCCTTGCCGTAGGCGAGCTCCTCCGGGTTCCGGAATTCACCGTGAATCGTCTCCACGACGCCCGACTTACCCCGCAAAAAAAATGGCGTCCGAATGTGGCCAGGCGGATCCCCGTCCTTCACCAGCACGCGCTGTCCGACCTTGAAGGCGTTGCTCACGCGGATACCTTTTGCCGCAACTGGTCAAGGCGAGCGCCGATCTCTTCTTCGGACAGCAGTTCCTTCTCAACGATCAAAATCCGGATTGCAGCTAACCATTTCTGGTAATAGCTAAACGACATGTAATCACGCTCCGTGAGGGATTCGATCGCGCGCCGCAGCTCGTCGACACGAAACCGGCGGCCGTCGAGCATCAGTTTAAGCACCGCGTCGACACGATTATCCCACTCACTTCGTACGTGGTCTCGTTGGTTGACTGGGCCAAAGTCCTTGCCGCCCAAATCATGAGGTCTTGGCATGCGACGCATTACAAGGGTTTGGGCTGAAAACGTCAATTGTCCCGCACAGATCGTTTTGGCAGGAGCGCCCGCTCCTCACACATATGGGGAAACACCAATATCAAAATGGGGTTTTTGGTTACTCGATGTCTCAGTCGAAGCGCTCACGGCTCTTACGAGGGTAATCCCCATCGACATTGTCCCGGCCGGAAACAAGGCAATCGCAGTGGGGGGTGACGGAGAATGAGTTGCCCGCCGCGCAACACGGCAAAGCAATCCTCGTCGGGATCGCCGCAGCAACCGTCCTTCGAATCAGTTTTGCGCGCGTCGCCAGCCAACTGATGGCAATCATCGGCCAGCTTGTTCTCGAGGGCGCGAAGACGACGGCGGGGTGCCGAACTAAACATTCCGACAAGCGACTATCCCGATCATCGCAGCCGATGTGTCGATACAGCTGGACAGCGGACTCGCCGTCTCCGGCGCAGCCTAAGAGCACCCAAAGATTCTGGCGGTCGGGTTGATCCTTTCGGTCGCAATGATGGGCGCCGCGGTCGTCATCATTGCCAAGGCGCTCGACCGATTAAGATGGATCGCCTATGTCAGCCTTTTTGTAATCCCAATCGTTGCCGGGCGTGTGATTCGGGGTGGTGGTTGGGATGTCCTAGCAGCTCTCAACGGGGGCTAATCTCGGTACGAAGACGCGAGATGCGCGGAGCAATATCCTCTTGATCGAGGAGCCCCTTTTCCTTCACGAGCAAATAAAGCGCCGATAGCCATTTTGGTAACAGATGAATGTAAGATAATCCTGTTGCGGCAGCG
>JAPKCE010000175.1 GCA_028823075.1 Myxococcota bacterium | reverse complement strand
TCGGCTCTGCACAGCCTCGAAATGTGGTGCTATCATCGACACCTCTAACCTCCCGGGGGACCCGCGAAATAGACGCATCGGTGAGATGTTGAATCGACTGCCCTTGGACTTCGTCTTGTATGGCGGTGAGGATTACGAATTGTTGTTTAGCGTGCCCCCTCCGATGGAAGAAGCTTTGGCCGACCTCTCGTCGGCCACCAATGTCCCATTGACCCGCATAGGTGTCATCACCGACTCGGGAAGGGTGCTTGATGAAAAGGGTAAAGCTGTGATGATACGCGGCTGGGATCCATTTGAGAAAAGGGCCGGTAAATGACCTTTGGTTTAGGTGACGCCAACCGCGATCTCGAATCGCTGCAAAAACTGACCCGCGCTATGGTCACCAGTCGCGACCCCGCAATGATTTTAAAGCGCATGTCCTTGGCACTAGCCGAACGCATCGAGTTTAACCGTTCGAGCATTTTGCTATTCAATCTTGAGGAGGGGCGAGCTCAAGTGATTACCGCCTCAGATCGCGGTGATGACAGCGGTGTTCCTATCCACCTTGAGGTGGATAAATATCCCGAATTGGTGCGTCTGATCGAGACTCGAGACACCGTAGTGATCAACGATACGTCCATCGACCCCATGCTCGACGAGGTGCGCGCCGATGTTACCAACGCCGGTGTTGGTGCAGCCGTACTTTTCCCGCTGCTCTTCGAGGGTGACCTGATCGGCTGTGTGTTTCTGCGACGCGCTGCCGGTTTATCGGGACCGCGGCCCGAGGCCTTGCGTTTTGGTGAGATCGTCAGCGGTGCTTGCGCCACAGCGCTGCATACGGCTCGGTTGCTACGTCGGGCGCGTAACAGGCAGGTCCAAGCGACTCGCGCTCAGCTACTCGCCGAATCGAAACTCAAAGATTACGAACGCTTCGAGGAATTTTTTGCCTACGCTAGTGACGGCATGGCTGTATTAGATTCCGAAGGCCTATTTTTATCGATTAACCCAGAAGGTCGTCGAATTTTAGGGTTTTCGGAGGAAGATCTGCGCGAGCGTCCCATCGCTCAAGTTGTGGCCGCACAGGACCAGGCGATCATCGCTCGAGTGGTGCGCGGCTTTTCTCATCGGGTGTACCCGAGAAACTTGCAGATACGCGTGCTCACTGGGCGCCGCAAAGAGCGCACCATTAGCCTTAGTGCGGGGGGTTTAGGTGGTCAGGGTTACGGTGTGATCGCCAGTTTCCGCGATGTCACCGAAGCCACGATGTTGCAGCGTGAGTTGACGGCTACCAAAGAGTTTTTGGAAAACCTGGTGAGTCGTACGGGTGACGGAATTATTTCAGCGCGCATCGATCAGCAGATCATTCTTTTCAACCGGGCTGCTGAGAGCATTTTTGGCCACGAGGCGCGGGAGATGCTTTATAAGCCCAGGTCCAGCGAGCTTTTTGAAGATGATGGATGGCAGAGTTTAGTCGAGGAATTGCGTCGAGAAGGCGGGGCGGTGACGGGTGTAAAACGTCAGATGCTCCACGCTAATGGAGGTCTGGTCTCGGTGCGCCTCGGTGCGTCCTTATTGTATGAGGACAACCAAGAAGCGGCTGTTGTTTTGCTCGTGCATGATATGAGCGAAGAGATGGCCTTGCGCGCGGAGATCGATGAGCAGACGGCGCAAGCCGGTGAGGTCCAAGGCGCATTACTGATGGCCGCTACGGCTTCGCATGAACTCAATCAGCCATTGACCACTATCTTGGGCTTCGCCGATATGGCACTTCAGCAGTTGGAGGTGGATCATCGCGCTCGTAGCGCTCTAAAGCGCATTATCGAGGCGGCGGAACGTTTGGCCGATCGTGTTCGCGAGTTGGGCCGGTTAAAACGCATTGTGACGCGCTCTTACGGCGACGGAGCAGAGATCGTCGATCTGGAAGCTTCCACGCGCACCCAGCAACCAATTCAGGTGCGTCGTAATGACATTGACGAGGTCACCCAAACCAGTTTCCGTTTGGCGCAACCGGCGCCAGCGCTCGACCCGGAGAACACGTCATGAACACTGCGTTTATTGTCCTTATTGTCATGGCGTTACCGCCCCAGGCCGAAGACGCTGCGGCCTTTGCTAAGCAGGTGCTCGACGCCGATGCGATGGGTTGGACAAAAGCTCAGGTGCATTTACGTTTGACCCTGACCGATGCGAAAAAGAAGCGAAAAACTCGCGCCCTTCAGATCAGCGGCGCGACGATCGATAGCCGTGCTCACACCCTGGTCCGCTTTAGTGAGCCCGCCGAACTTGCTGGTACAGCGATGTTGATGCGCGAAGAGGTCGGTGGTTCGACGACTCAACTTTTGTACCAACCGACTTATGATAAAATTCGCCCTATCGGCGCATCATCCAAGAATGAACGCTTTATGGGCACGGATTTTAGTTACGCCGATTTTGAAAAGCGGAACGCTAGTGATGGTTTCTATCGGTTTTTACCCGACGTGACCTGCGGTAAAGCACAATGCCGTGTGCTTGAGTTACGAGCCAAAAAAGGCTTGGTGAGCGATCGTTTTGGGCGTCTTGAGTTTCATATTCATCCTAAGGCCAAGGTGCCGCTACGTACCCTGTTTTTCGCCAAAGACGGAAAGACTAAAATCAAGACTTTGACGGTTAACCGTCTGCGCAAACAGCAGGGACGCTACGTTGTTTTTGCCGCCACCATGAAGGACCTCTTGCGCGGCTCAAAAACGCGTATCGAGGTGCTCAGCATCGATTTCGAGCACCGCTTTGGCGCTGTTGATTTCAGTGAAAGCGCGCTGCGCGGTCAGTAAATAGCTCGCAAAAACGAACAACGAGCATCCGAAGATGCCCGTTGTTCTGCCTAGACTGGCAGGGTTTGTAAGCTGGCTTAGAAGCCGCCCATGCCACCCATACCGCCACCCATGCCACCCATATCGGGAGCGGCCATCGCCTCGTCCCTCTTGGGCTTGTCAGCGATCATCGCTTCGGTGGTCAGCAGCAGTCCCGAAACCGAAGCCGCAAACTGTAGTGCACAGCGGCAGACCTTAGTCGGGTCGACCACACCGGCACTGAGCAGATCCGAGTACTCATCAGTAGCAGCGTTGTAACCGAAGTTAGCATCGGCGTGCTCGAGCACTTTGTTGACCACTACCGAGGCATCGGCACCAGCGTTAGCAGCGATCTGGCGAAGCGGAGCTTCAAGAGCGCGCCGCACCACTTTGACACCGGCCTGTTGGTCGGCGCTTAGGTTGAGGCTGCCGAGCGCCTTGGAGGCGCGCAACAAAGCGACGCCACCGCCAGCAACGATACCCTCTTCAACCGCTGCGCGAGTTGCCGCTAGAGCATCTTCGACACGGTCTTTCTTCTCTTTCATCGCCACTTCGGTCGGGGCGCCAACATTGATCACCGCAACACCGCCGACCAGTTTGGCCAAGCGCTCTTGCAGTTTCTCGCGGTCGTAATCCGAGCTGGTCTCTTCAATCTGGCTACGGATCTGACCGCAGCGAGCCGCGATGGCATCTTGCTCACCAGCACCGTCGACGATGGTCGAGTTATCCTTGGTCATAACCACTTTTTTGGCAGTACCAAGTTCGTCGAGGCCAACGTTCTCGAGTTTCATGCCCAAGTCTTCGCTAACAACAATACCACCGGTGAGGGTGGCGATGTCCTGTAGCATGGCTTTACGGCGGTCGCCGAAGCCGGGCGCCTTGACCGCAGCGACTTGAAGCGCACCGCGCAGGCGGTTGAGCACGAGGGTAGCAAGCGCTTCACCGTCAACATCTTCCGCGAGGATGAGTAGCGGGCGGCTAGAGCGGCTGACTTGCTCGAGCACGGGCATCAGATCCTTCATCGACGAGATCTTCTTCTCGTGGATCAGGATGAGCGGGTTTTCCAGCACGGCTTCCATGCGCTCAGGGTCGGTGACGAAGTAAGGCGAAATATAACCACGGTCGAACTGCATGCCGTCGACGTAGGTGGCCTTGGTCTCGAAGTCTTTTGCCTCTTCGACGGTGATGACACCTTCTTTTTTAACACGGTCCATCGCTTCAGCGATGATGCCGCCGATTTCGGCGTCGCCGTTGGACGAGATGGTACCAACCTGGCGCACTTCGTCGTTGTTACTGACTTCACGACTCATCGTTTTAAGCTCGCGAACCACGACGTCAACGGCGGCGTCGATACCGCGCTTGATGTCCATCGGGTTATGGCCAGCGGCGACGAGCTTCATGCCTTCGGCGTAAATTGCCTGGGCTAAGATGGTCGCTGTGGTGGTGCCGTCACCGGCTTCGTCGGCGGTTTTCGAGGCAACCTCTTTAACCATCGCCGCACCCATGTTCTCGAAAGCATTTTCGAGTTCGATCTCTTTGGCGACGGAGACGCCATCCTTGGTGATCGAGGGAGGGCCGAAGCTCTTTTGGGAGACCACATTACGACCCTTGGGGCCGAGGGTCACTTTAACAGTGTTGGCGAGGATGTTAACCCCGCGGAGGATGGCTTCGCGAGCCGTAGTATCAAAAATAATGTCTTTAGCAGCCATGATATTCCCCTAAGTGTTTTGTTTAAGCTTCGACTACCGCGAGGATGTCGTCCTCGCGCAGGATGATCAGGTCCTCGCCGTCCAGCTTGATCTCGGTGCCCGAGTACTTGCTGAAAAGAATCTGGTCGCCATCGTTGACGCTTAGCGAGCGCAGTTCGCCTTTGTCGTTGGTGCGGCCGGGACCGGCGACAACGACTTCGCCACGCGCCTGTTTTTCTTGGGCGCTATCGGGAATGTAAAGGCCGGAAGCGGTCTGCTCATCGCCTTCCACGCGGCGAACGACAACACGGTCGTGCAGGGGTCGAATATTCATAGTTTTCTCCGTAAAAACATTGGCTTAAGCCAGGTTAAGATAATCAGTGATATGCCGGATACACAAGGTCTTCGGCTGGAACAAGCGCAAAGTAAGCAAGGCTGCATGCTTGGCAAGGATGAAAAACAACAAAGCGACAGCAAAAGGCCGTCGCTTTGACTTTGATGGTGCCTGGGGAGGGAATCGAACCCCCGACACGCGGATTTTCAATCCGCTGCTCTACCGACTGAGCTACCCAGGCAGACCGCCTCTGTTCGGCTCCTTGGTAAAAGGGCGCGATCTTGTCAATGCTCTTTGCCCCATGGGGCGCCTATCAGGCGAAGCCGTGTTGACGCAAAATGGCTCGGGCAGCCTGGATATCTTGCA
>JAPKCE010000174.1 GCA_028823075.1 Myxococcota bacterium | reverse complement strand
CTACAAACCCTTGATCAGCGCCGAGATGATCGAAAAGGGAATGATGTTCCCGAAAATGGATGGCCGATTTGTCTTTAAACATGCTGTCACGCGCATGCCCGAGGTGTTGCTCGCCAGTTTGAAAAAGGCTGAGCTAGAGCTTGATGACATCGACCATTTCCTTTTTCATCAAGCCAACCTGCGCATTAATCAGATGGTGGCTCATCGTCTAAAAATACCGACGGAAAAAATTCCGAGTAATATCGAACGCTTTGGCAATACCTCGGCGGCGACCTTGCCAACCTTGCTCGCCGAGGGTGTGCGCGAGGGTAAAATTAAACGCGGTGACACCTTGGCGATGGCCGGCTTTGGTAGTGGTTTCACCTGGGGCGGCGGCGTTTTCCGTTACTAATTAAGATAAAAAAGGTGAACGCCCAGCCTAAGCCGGGCGTTCGTGCTGCAGCAAGAAAATACAAAAGCATTTTAGCAGCTGGAGGGCTGATCCTCAAACTGGGTAACGGAGCATTGTTTGCTTTTGTTTAGGATCTTTTTATTTTTATTCGGCGACCACCGGGCCGACGTGCAAAGCGTAATCACCCGTCGTGACTAAGCTAAAGCCACGTACTTTGATGACATAGTTTTGACCCGCCACTAACTCGTGGACGATTTTGCAGTTCGTTCTTTCACCGCCGTCGTCGTTAGTGGCCAGTTCATTACCCTGGTCGTCGAAGAGGTGGCAGTAGGTGTCGATGGTGCTGACGGTGTGAATCTGTCGCGAGCCGCTGGCTTGAGCCGCGAAGCGGAAGAAGTCTTCGTCTTCGGCTAATAAGTTGGCGGCGGTTTCCGATGGATCGGTGATGCCGTGAGCATGAGCGTCGTCGTTACCGAAGTCGTCTTCGATGGAGCAGGCCGAATCGCAGCCGTCACCGTCGGCGATGTTGCCGTCGTCGCAGCTTTCGCCGCGCTCAACTTGCCCGTTGCCACAGACTGACGGCACCAGATAGCTAATGGTAAGACTGTAAGCGCCGACACGGGTTTCGCTAAAGCCCCTCACTTTGACAAAGTAGCCTGTGTTGGCGCTGAGTTCGATGATGATCTGGCAGTTCGTGCCCTCGCCGCTGTCGTCGTTCGATTCAATCTCTTCCCCCGCTGCATCTTCGAGATGGCAGTACACATCGGTGTCGCCGCTGGTCTCGATTTGGTATTCGCCGGCTGCCTGAGTGGTGAAGGCGTAATAATCGAGGTCGCCGCCTTGGTTGATCGCTGCTTGGCTGGCTTGCCCGACCTCGATCGCTGCAGCTTGCTCGCGGGTATCGCCTTGGGCGTCCTCGCCGAGTTCGGGTTGGCAGTTGGGGTCACAACCATCGCCGGCTTCGGTGTTGCCATCGTCGCAGCCTTCGCCAAAGTCGCGGATCCCATCCCCGCAGGCACTGTTTGCACCGCCGCCTTCATCTTCGCTAAGCAGAACGCTATAGCGAGCCGGGACATCTCCGGCGTCTAGCTCTAAGGCCAAGTAGTAACGTCCTGCGTTAAGTTGACCGTTCAACGTACATCCGCCGATTTCGCTCTCTTCGGTCAGCGTATTGTCGCGGGCATCTTTCAGGGCGCAGGCGATGGTGCCGGAACCATCGATCGCCAACTCGTAATTTCCGTCGACGGCAATATTGAACCCGAAGACATCGACATCATCGGCGGTTTCAAAAATACCCCGCTGGACCGCTCCCAGCGTTAGGCTGGTCGCCTTGTTGTTCGTGTTACCGTGGTCGTCGACTGGACCTGCCTGCTCGTCGACACAGTTAGAGGCACAACCATCACCGTCGTCAACGTTACCGTCGTCACAGTCCTCGCCCGCTTCGACCTCGCCGTTGCCGCAGATCGCTTGGGTGAGCCCAGCATCGGTTTCGACGATCGGACCGGCGTCCCTTTGCTGGCGGTTGTCGCCACCGCCTGCCGGGGGGGCACCGCAAGCGCTGATAAGAAGCATGAGAATTCCGAGTTGGTATTGCATCTGAGGTCTCCTTGACGATCGCTTAGCTTATCGAACGTTGGCGGCGAGGGTTTCGTCGGCTACGACGATTGCCGGATTCGCGGGTTCTCCGGCCAGGCATGTTTTGGGTAACGTCCGCGCAGTGCTTTTCGCACTTCGGTGTAGGAGCCGTCCCAGAAACCAGCGAGGTCTTGGGTTATTTGCGCTGGGCGGCCGTTAGGGGCCAGAAGATGGCAAAGCGCTTTTACCCGGCCTTCCGCCAGACAGGGGCTGTCGCTTTGCCCGAAGAAGGCCTGAACTCGCGCAGCGACCACCGGAGCATCGACGTCAGCGTAGTTGACTTGCGCCGAGGAGCCGCTGGCCAAGCTCAGCCGGGTTGGCGCCCAGGCCGCCAGTTTACGCATCTGCTCAAAACTCATCTGCGCTTCCAGTGCATTTTTAAGGTCGCTTTGTTTAAGTTCAGCGAGACTGCGGCGGCCGTGGCAAATCTGTTCGAGCAGGGCAACGTGGTCGTTGGGGTCGGGTAGCTCGCTGGCACCGTGGTGGCGGCAAAAGCGAATCCGTTGGGCAAAGGCGATGGCTTCTTTGCTCCAATTAAGGGCGCGCATTGGTTGTGTTTTGTATTCGCTAAAGAGCAGCGCGCTGACCGCCAGAGCGTCGGCAGCCGAAGGGGCAGGAACGCGGGCAATCACTAAGCTGCCGAGCCTTTCGATGCGCTCATACACCACCGCGCTCCGTTCGGGATCGAAGCGCAGTTCCAGGCTTTGGCTACGCTTTAGGCTGCTCGCTTCAATGGGTAGCGCAGCGCTGATGCGCGGCAGGCCTTGAGCGCTGGCCTGAAGACTAAAGGCCAGAATGAGTTCGCTCTTAGGACAACGGCTACGCTTGCCCAATACGGCGCGAAACCCGGCTGCTAGGGCGTAGCTTCCATCATCGTTACGCCGTGCTAGGCGATCGGAAAAAGCGGGTAACAACAGAGATTGCCAGTCCTCTTTAGCTCCTTGGCGCGGCTTTCCTTTGCCAATTAAGCGCTCGAGTTGTCTCGCGACCTGGAGGACGCGTCGTCTGGCGCCGCTATCGCTTAGGGCGCTCGGCTCTTCGAGTTGCGCAAGGCGAAAGCTGAGATCATCGATAATACCCGGCGGCGGCGGACGCTTGAGGATATCCCCTTCGGAGCTGAGCGCAGCTAAGCGCGCCCCCGTTTCCACAAGTCCAAGCTCAGCGGCGCTGAGCATCATGCGCGCCAAGCGGGGCTCCAGCGGCAGCTCTGCAAGTTGGCGGCCGAGCTTGGTTAGCGCACCTTCTTCATCCACAGCCTCAAGCTCGCGGAGTAGTTTTATAGCTTGTTGCAGATGTCCGCTGGGCGGTTTTTCGAACCAGGGAAATTTTTGCGGATCTTGACCCCAGGCGAGCACCTGGAGCGCCGCGCTGCTGAGATCGGCTTCCGCTATGTCCGGCGCGTCAAAGGCGCGTCGTTGCATCTGCTCAGCAGCGGACCAAAGGCGAAAACAATGACCCGGTCCGGTACGCCCAGCTCGCCCAGCCCGCTGCTCGGCCGAGGCGCGACTGATGGCGACGGTGGTCAATCGGGTCAGCCCGAGACGAGAATCAAAAATCGGACGCCGCACCAAACCGCTATCGACGACGCAGCGCAGCCCTTCGATGGTCAAACTGGTCTCGGCGATGTTCGTCGCCAGGATGATTGCCGCACCGAGATCGGGGCGAAGGGCGTTCATTTGAGCGCTTTTGGGCAAGCGGGAATGTAGGGGTAGCACCGGGACCTTGGCGCCCGACAGCGCTTCTTGGCAGCGCTCAATCTCATAAACGCCAGGGAGAAAAACAAGTGTTTTCCCGTCGTTTGAGAGCGCCCTGCTAGCGGCTGTCGCGGCGCGTTGAGCGAGAGGGCGGTCTTCGCTGCCAAGGTGCTCGATGTCGACAGGATGTAGTCTGCCCTCGGCTCGGACCAGACGGGCTCTGGGCAGGGCTTTGAGCAAGGCTGCCGAATCGAGGGTCGCCGACATCACCACTAACCTCAGATCGGGACGTGCCTCACTTTTGATCTGCCGCAGCAGAGCCAAGCTGAGATCGCTGTCCAGCGAGCGCTCATGGAACTCGTCCAGAACAACGGCAGAAATCCCTTCGAGAAACGGGTCGCTTTGGAGGCGTCGGAGCAGCAAGCCCGCAGTGACGAAGCGCAGTTTTGTGTCGCCGCTGACGGCGCTGTCAAAGCGTACCGAATAGCCGATTTCACCGCCTAATTTACTGCCGCGCAGTTCGGCGACGCGGCTAGCTAGGGCGGTCGCCGCTAGACGCCGAGGCTGGCTCACCCAGACCTCACCCGAGCACCACTTTCGGTCGAGAAGAGCCGCGGGGACGACGGTGCTTTTTCCGCTGCCAGGTGGCGCGCTGAGCAACAGGTCGTCACCGCATTCAAGAATATCAAAAATGTCGCCGAGGTGGGACTCGACGGGTAGCGAGGTCACGGCCCGGCTCGTTGCACCTGAGGTTGAGCGAAGGCGAGGCGTTGTTCCATGACCGCTATCGCTTGAGGGTTGGCGTCGATGAGCGTGCAGTTGCGTTCGGCGCGCAGCGCGGCCTCGCCGGTGGTCCCGCTGCCGGCGAAAAAGTCGAGCACGTGATCACCGGGGTTGCTGTGAACAGCGATAATGCGCCGCAACACCCCGAGAGGTTTTTGCGTGGGGTATCCTGTGCGCTCCTTACCGTTGGTGGGAACGATGGTATGCCACCAGACATCGGTCGGCGTTTTTCCGCGTTTGGCCTTCTCGGGACCGACTAAACCGGGCGCCATATAGGGAATGCGCTCCATCGCCTCAAAGTTGAAGGTGTAGGCCTTGGGGTTTTTGGCGTACCACAGGATATTATCATGTTTTGCAGACCAACGGTTCTTGCTGCGCCCACCAAAGTCGTAGGCCCATATCAGTTCGTTGATGAAGCTTTCGCGCCCAAAGATCTGATCCAGAGTCACCTTACAGTAATGCACTTCCCGGTAGTCGAGATGAACGAACAGGCTGCCTGTCGGTTTGAGCAGCCGAAACGCTTGTTCGAGGCGCGGCGTTAAAAAAGCCATAAAGTCACTAAAGCTGTCACCATAACTCGCCGTGCTAATCGCTTCGCTGCGGTACTTTTTACCGCCAAAACCCTCGCGGTCACCCTGCTCATCAGCGACTGTTTTTAAGCGGGTATGCTTGCGCTCTTTGCCTGAATTAAATGGCGGA
>JAPKCE010000173.1 GCA_028823075.1 Myxococcota bacterium | reverse complement strand
CCGATACAGCGCCCGATCGGTTGATTCATATCGGTGAGCAGGGCGTTGCACGGCACACCGTTGGCATCGCTAACTCGAACGAGAGCCTTTGCGAGTTGCTCCGCTTGGTCGAAATCGCTCATAAAAGCACCGCTGCCAAACTTCACGTCGAGCACCAGGGCATCTAGGCCTTCACTAAGTTTTTTCGACAGAATTGAAGCGACGATGAGCGGGATGGAACTGACCGTAGCGGTGACGTCTCGCAGCGCGTAAAGCCGTTTATCAGCTGGCGCCAACTGACCGGTTTGACCGATGATCGAGCAGCCGACGCTCTGCACGATACCCATGAACTCTTTGAGTTCAATATCGCTGCGGTACCCTGGGATTGAATCGAGTTTATCCAGTGTTCCGCCGGTCAACCCGAGGCCCCGGCCGGAAATCATGGGTACCTTTAAACCCAAGGCCGCGACGATGGGAGCAAGGGGGATGGATATCTTATCGCCCACTCCGCCGGTGCTGTGCTTGTCGATGCGAAAGCCGGGCTTCCCGGCAAAGCTGATCGGTTCGCCCGAGTCGCGCATAGCCGCGGTCCAACTCGCGGTCTCACGCGGGTCCAAGCCTTGAAAACAGATAGCCATAGCCATGGCTGACATCTGATAATCGGGAACCTCACCGCTCATATAAGCGGCGATCCACCAATGGATCTCAGCGTCGCTAAGCTGTGTTCCCAGCCGTTTCTTCGAAATTAAATCAACGGGGTTCATAGCCGTCAATAACTGCCGGTCGCTGTTCCGCCGGTGACGATAGTCACCGAAGAACTGGCGCCGACTCGTGTCGCGCCGGCGCGAACCATAGCCTCAACATCAGCCCGGCTACGCACGCCACCGCTGGCTTTTACGCCCATCTCAGGGCCAACAATACGCCGCATTAGGGTAATGTCCTCGATGGTAGCACCCGATTTGTCGAATCCTGTACTGGTCTTAACAAAGGCGGCACCGGCGGCTTTCGCCAGGGCGCATGTGATCACCTTTTCCTCTTCGTTTAATTGTGAGGTCTCAAGGATCACCTTGACCGGGGCCGGCGCTGCCGCCTCGACCACGGCGCGGATATCGGCGAGCACCTCGCCATAACGGGTCGATTTTAAAGCCCCGATGTTGACCACCATGTCGATCTCTTTGGCGCCGTCGCGAATCGCTTGGCGAGTTTCGTAGGCTTTAGCCTCAGGGTTTTGCGCACCCAGCGGAAAGCCGACTACGGCGATCGGCAACACATCACAGCCACTGAGTTCCTGGGCAACCAAACGCACGTTGCAAGAGTTCACGCAGACGGTGGCAAAACCATGCTCCCTCGCCTCGGCGCAGACCTTGCGCAGTTGCTCATCTGTGGCCTCGGGGCGCAGCAGAGTATGGTCGATCAGCTTGGCAAGCTTCGATGAACTGTGAGGGGCTGTGGCAGCTTGGGTGACGCCGGGCGTCGAAGCCGGTGCGGGCTGACGTTTACGATGCGGCAAACCGGCGTCTTCTTGATGCCAACTACGGTTTGTCTCGGCGCTTTGCCCCGCGCCGACACGACGTTGCACCTCAGCGGTAATGGCAGTCACCAACTCGTTGTTGCTCATACTCATTCTCCCGCGGTTTTGCCGCGGCCTCGATCTAGCGCAAATGCGTCAAGTTGGAAACGCATGCGGCGTAATCCAAGCCGAAGAACGGTGCCGATGCTCAGCAGCGCCCAAAGCACCACGATAAATGGCTGATCGTAGCCCAGGCTCTGGAGTTGAGGGCCGACCGCCGCAAGAAGCGCCGAGATCACTGCTAAATGAGGTAGGCGCATGCACCCGGGCGGTGGGCTTCCCGGGAGAACCCGAAAAGCCAGAGCGAAGGCTAACAAAATACCGAGGATGAGACCAAACCCGAGGGTGACGCCTAGGGCCGAAGAAGTCGGCGGAGGTGGCAACGCTGGCTTTACGGTGCGGGCGGGTATGGCCACGGGCGTTTTAGGTGCTTCAGGAAGGGCGCGCACCAAGGCGCGCATCTCGCGCAGTTGCGCGTTTAGTGCTGCTAGACGGGTCTCTTCAGCAACCTTAGCCGCGCCCTCGGGCAAGGCCGAGGCAACGCTGCGCATCTCTGCGAGCTCGGCCTGGGCTCGACTGACCTCAGCACCAAGCTCAGCACGCCGGTCAGGAGGAACCAGCGCCTCTACCTGCAATTCAGTCTGCACCTGTGCCGCTTGCGGCTGTGCCAGAACAAACATCAACGCTAGGATCATGATAAACGCTCCATAACCTTTTTCAGGTCCATCCACGCTTCGCGCTTCGCCTCGGGTTTACGCAACAAAAAGCCGGGGTCAAAGGTTGGCATAGCGGGCACGCCAGCCACCTCAACCCATCGCCCACGCTGCCCCGCCAAGTCATTAATTCCAGGCAGCAAGGCAGCCAAAACCGGAGCACCGAGGAGAACAAGACATTTGGGTGCTACCGCTTCGATCTGGGCTTTTAAAAATGGCATGCAGCTTGTTAACTCATCTGCTTTAACAGGGTGTTCAGCTTGTGTTTTACACTTAACTACGGCGGCTAAAAATACGCTGCTTCTTGGGCGCTTCATTCCCTTTTCAATCATCTTCGTCAGCAATTCGCCGGCAGCGTCGCTGTAGAGATACCCAGCCGAATCGTCCGCGGTGTTAGGACCGAGACCGATAAACATCAATTCGGCACGGGGGTCGCCTTGGCCGTAGATGAGGCGCGTTCTTGAATTGCACAGCCCGCAGCGCTTACAGTCGCCCATCCAAGCTTCGACAGCAAGCAAGCCCTCAACCCCTGAGCCCCGCGATATAACCGGAACTTGGGGGGGGGCTTGGGATGGCGAGACGCTCAATGAAGGCGCGTCTGTGATCCCCATGGCGCGGGCTTCTTCAAGCCAATAGGCGAGACTGCGATCCACCCTGAACTCCTATTCCTGCCCTTTAACAAACGCCGCTACGGACTCGCCGTCAATGGCTCAAAAAACGAAAGCGCCTCCACACAGGAGACGCCTCGTTTTCGCTCGGTTATGAGCTTTTACTTCTTCAGCTGCTTATCGATGATCGCTTTGAAATTATCGACCGGCTGAGCACCGGCGATATGCTCACCGTTGATATAGAAGTTCGGCGTACCACGGGCACCCACCTTACCAGCCAAAGCTTTGTCCGCTTCGATTTTCGCTTTGGTGGCTGGGCTGTTTAGATCTTTTTCCCACTTCGCCATGTCCAAACCGATCTGCTTGGCGAAGCCCTTGATCGGCTCCTCACCGAGATTGCGGCTGTTCTTAAAGAGGACATCATGCATCTCCCAGAACTTGCCCTGCTGCCCCGCAGCGTGAGCCGCCCGAGCCGCGAGTTCGGCGTGCTGATGGAAACCTAAGGGAAGGTTTTTGAAGACCACGCGGATCTTATCCCCGTAAGCTTTTTTGAGTTCGTCGACGACGGCAGCGCCCTTCGAACAGAAGGGGCATTGGAAATCACTAAACTCATAAATAGTGACTTTGGCGTTCTTAGGACCGAAGGCCATATCCTCGGGGTGGTCATCAACTTTGACCGGGCCCTTGGGCTTGGCAGGGGCACTAGGAAGCTTGAAGCTAGGTGCTGCTTTACCAGCGTCTTTCATAATTTCAGCGTAAACATCTTTCAGCTTAGTACCCTTTTTGATCAGAGCATTGGCCTTCTTGAGTTCAGCTTCGATGGTCGGTTTGAAGCGATCGAAAGGCAGAGCACCACGCACGGGAATACCGTTGACGAAGAAGTTCGGGGTACCGCGAGCGCCCACTTTAGTCGCCTCAGCCGTATCCTTTTTCACCTGAGCTTTGACCTTGTCGCTGACCATATCCTTTTTGAACTGCGCGACATTGAGACCGATTTCGCCTGCCCATTTCTCAAAGTTATCTTGCGTAAGGTTCTTATAGTCGGCGAAAAGCTTGTCGTGCATTTCTAGGAATTTACCCTGTAAACCAGCTGCTTCTGAGGCGCGAGCGGCAGGCTCGGCGTTGGGATGAAACCCTAGGGGGTTATGCTTGTAGATGAAGTACACATCCTCGCCGTAATTCTTCATGATCTCTTCGACGGTCTTGGCGCCGCGAGAGCAGAAGGGGCATTGGAAGTCTGAGTATCCAACGATGGTGACCTTAGCGGGCCAGTTACCTTGGCCGCGATGCGACTTCTGAGCCGGCACTTTTTGACGGGTATCAGCGGGAGGTGCTGGCCGCTTCGGTGCCGCGGCGCCCGGGGCGGCAGCTTTTGTGATTTTGGAGTTAGCACCTTTGGAGGTGAGCTTGGCGTAAACATCTTTGGCAGAGACGCCGCGCTTGATCTGCTTTTGCGCATCGCTGAGCGCTTTGGCGATGACTTCTTCGAACTTAGCGACCGGCTGGGCGCCACTGAGGTAACGACCGTTGATGAAGAAAGCCGGGGTTCCACGAGCGCCGAGTTTGACCGCAAGCGCCTGCTGATCTTTAATCTTTTTAGTAAGCGCCTTGTCCTTCATGTCGGTCTTGAACTGCTCTGCATTCAAGCCAAGCTCGCCGACCCACTTATCAAAGTTGGCATCGGTGAGGTTGCGCTGGTTAGCGAACATCTTGTCGTGCATTTCCCAAAACTTGCCCTGCTTGCCAGCCGCCTCAGCAGCCATAGCCGCCGGCATGGCGCGGTTGTGAAAGCCGAGCGGGTTGTGGAAGAATGCTAGCCTGATGTCCTTCGCATACTTCCCTTCAAACAAAGCGTTAACGCTCTTGTTAGCACGACTGCAGAAAGGACATTGGAAGTCGCTAACTTCGACGATGGTCACAAGTGCATCGGCTTTGCCTTTGGTCGTCGCGTTGCCCACCGGGACGTTGTAGATCGGCTCTGCGTTGAGACAGTCCTTAACCTCGTCCGAGTTACAATCGACATCTGCAACAAGAGCGTCTGCTGTGGTGGGGGTTCCAGCATTTTGCTGCCCCAAGTAAAAGCCGGCTCCGCCGGCGATCAGCATGATAAGTAGGTAGGCTCCAGCGCCACCTTTCGATTCGTTCATTTCTTTCTCCTTGGTGACATTCATGTTCTACACGGGGGGGTAGTAGTGTGTCAACCCCCACGGGGGATCTTTTTTTACGATCGCACACAGTGCAGCGATCTCGGAGCGGATCGCACAACCGGATCACCGCGTTACGCTGCAGGGCATAAGCGTGTTGGGGCGTAGTTCAATTGGCAGAACGTCGGACTGTTAATCCGAAGGTTGCAGGTTCGAGTCCTGCCGCCCCAGCCCTTGCTTA
>JAPKCE010000172.1 GCA_028823075.1 Myxococcota bacterium | reverse complement strand
CGACGCGCCCCGAAAAGTACGTGGGTGACCCCGAGCTTTGGCAGCGCGCCGAAGGTGCACTGCGTAGTTCTATCGAGAACAGTGGGTTAGAGTATACAATCGATGAAGGCGGCGGCGCGTTTTACGGTCCCAAAATTGATGTGAAGATCAAAGATGCCATCGGTCGAACCTGGCAATGCAGCACCATCCAGCTCGACTTCTACCTTCCCAAACGTTTCCAGATGACCTACACAAACAGTGAGGGTGAGAAGGTCGCTCCGATTTTGATCCACCGCGCCATTATGGGCTCTCTTGAGCGCTTTTTCGGTATCCTGACCGAACATTATGCCGGCGACTTCCCCGTTTGGTTAGCACCCGAGCAGGCGCGCATTCTGACCATCTCCGACCGCGCGGTAGAGGCGGCGAATGAACTGCGTGAGCTCTGTCACGGCATGGACCTTCGTGTGGAAATAGATACGCGTAACGAGAGCTTGGGCAAGAAGATCCGTGATGCCCGGCTCATGCGCGTGCCCTATCTCTTTGTGCTCGGCGATCGCGAGGTCGACGAGGGCACTGCCGCCCTGCGCTCGCGCCAGGGTGAGCAATTCGGTGCGATGAAGCATCAAGAAGCGGCACAGTGGCTGGCTCAAAAGAGCCTTTCGCCTTCGCTTGACCTTTAGATTTTTACACAGCACAGGGACTACATCCTGACCCACAGAAAAGGGGATATGCTTGCGTCGTCGTCATTTTGCACCAACGAAGCCCGAGGCTGACCAGCGCCTAAACGAAGCCATCAAAGTACCTGAAGTACGCCTTATTTCTCATCTCGGTGAACAAGTTGGCGTCGTGTCTACGCCGCGCGCCCTAGAGATGGCGCGTGATGTCGGGCTTGATCTGGTTGAGGTTAGTCCCACCGCTCGGCCTCCGGTTTGTAAACTTATGGACGCCGGCAAGCAGAAGTATTTGCGCAAAAAACGCGACTCCGAGCAGCGTAAACGTCAGACTCGTATTACCGTCAAAGAGGTTAAGCTGCGTCCCAAGACCGATGACCATGACTTTATGACCAAAGCAGATCGCGCTCAGATGTTCCTCGAGGGCGGCGATAAGGTAAAAATTACCATCATGTTCCGCGGTCGTGAGATGGCCCATCCCGAGATCGCACGTGCTCATCTGGACCGCATGATCGCGGTCATGGGCGATATCGCTGTGGTCGAGCAGATCGCCCGCATGGAAGGGCGAAATATGTTCGTCATTCTGGCGCCCAGCCGCGAAGTGCTCAAATTCGTTGCCACCGAGAAAGCCCAGAAACTGCGTGAGCGCGCTAAAGCCAAGCAGGAACGCCGCTCGGCCGCCGGACAGCAAAGCGGTGAGATGCCCGCACTCAGCGAAGAAGAAGAAGAAGAAGGCGACGAGGACCTTGAGTTGGATGGCGAAAGTGGCGCCGAAGTTGTTTACGAAGTCGAGGGCGACGACGATGACGATGACGATGACGACGCTGAAGCCGAGGACGAAGCCGAGGACGAAGCCGAGGACGAAGCCGAGGACGAAGCCGAGGACGAAAAGACCGTCGAATCGAATTAGCGAAACCTCGCTGTTTGTTGTTGACCCGCCCACCAAGATACTAAATGAGTCCGAATGACGCATGCAAAGCATGGGTGGTCAACGGTTCCACAAGTGTCTAGCATCCCGCTAGACCACCGAGACCCACGAAAAGGAGGCATCATGGCTAAAGGGCCTAAGATGAAAACCGTTAGCGGTGCAGCTAAACGGTTTAAGAAGACTAAATCGGGTAAGATCCTGGCGAAGAGCGCGAACACCTCGCATTGCCTCTCGCCTTGGAGCTCGAAACGCAAACGCCAGAACCGTGGCATGAGCACTATCGCTAAAGTGGATGTACCGGCGATCAGCCGCTGCATTCCGTACAAGTAAGGAGATCGTACCATGCGCGTAAAAGGTGGTTACGTAACCCGTCGTCGTCATAAGAAAGTTTTTGAACGTGCTTCCGGCTTCCGCGGCAAGCGCAAGAACGTTTGGCGCGTTGCCAAACAAGCCGTCGATCGTGCCGGTCAACATGCTTACAAAGGTCGCAAGCTCAAGAAGCGTGACTTTCGGCGCTTGTGGATCGTTCGTATCAACGCAGCTAGCCGTCTCCACGGCATGACCTATAGTCGCTTTATGCACGGCCTCAAGCAGGCCGGAATTGAACTAGACCGTCGTGTGCTTGCTCATCTCGCTGTGAGCGAGCCCGCTACCTTCGCTTCGCTCGTCGAGTCGGCCAAGGCTTAGTTTGGAGCCCTTCGGGGCTCAACGCATGCGCTCTTCTGTAGAGTTGAGCGTCCGAAGGCCCTTTGATGGGCCCTGCGGAGCGGCATCATGGAAAAAGATATCGCCTCGATTGAGCGCGATTGTTCGGCGGCCCTAGATGGGGTCGCCGAGATAGCGTCTTTGAATGAGCTGCGCGTGCAGTTCCTGGGCCGGCAAGGCAGGCTCACGGGCATCATGCGCAGTTTGGGTAAACTGCCTAAAGAGGACCGCAAGGCGGTCGGGCAAGCAGCCAATCAGGTTCGCGATCGACTCAACCAAGCCTTTGACTCGGCCGAGGAACAGCTCAAAAGCGCATCGCTCGCGGCAGAGATACAACAACGAATCGATCTGACGCTTCCGGGTGCCCAAGGGGTTGAGCGCGGTTGCGTTCACCCTCTGCGCCGGGTTGAGGCTGAGATTCTCAGCATCTTTACCCGTCTCGGTTATGCAGTTGCCAGCGGTCCGCAGATCGAAGACGACTGGCATAATTTCGAAGCGCTCAACATGCCGCCGGATCATCCGGCGCGCGATATGCAAGACACCTTCTACACTCGCGACGGTCGTTTGCTGCGCACTCACACCAGCCCGGTGCAAGTACGCACCATGCTAGAAAACAAGCCGCCGCTACGCATTGTTGCGCCCGGGGCGGTGTATCGCTGTGATGCTGATGTGAGCCATAGCCCGATGTTTCACCAGGTCGAAGGCTTGGTGGTGGATCGCGGCATCACCATGGCAGACCTTAAAGGTACTTTAGCGCATTTTGCCCGTGAGATGTTCGGCGCCGACACTCAGATTCGTCTTCGCTCAAGCTTCTTTCCCTTCACCGAGCCCTCGGCCGAGGTGGATGTTAGTTGCATCTTCTGCGCGGGTTCTGGTTGCCGCGTCTGCGGCGATACCGGTTGGATCGAGATTCTCGGTTGCGGCATGGTCGACCCCGCGGTGTTTGAATCGGTGGGTATCGATGCCGACGAGATGCAGGGCTTTGCCTTTGGCATGGGCATCGAACGCATTGCCATGTTGCGCCATCGTATCCCCGACATCCGGCTGCTCTTTGATTCGCGCATCGAATTCCTAGAGCAGTTCGCTCAGCGTGATCGGGAGATCTAAGCATGCGTTATGTAAGTGACTGGGTCGCCGAATGGGTGGACGGTGCGATGCCGGACCCCGCGACGAGTGCTCATCTGCTCACCGACCTCGGCCTAGAAGTCGAAGGCGAAGTAGCAGATGCTAGCATTGCAGATTCGCTCGTCATCGGCCGGGTTACGGTCAAAGCGCAGCATCCCGATGCCGACCGGTTGAGCTTATGTCAGGTCGATTTAGGGGAGCTCAAAGCAGTGCAGATCGTCTGCGGAGCTCCCAACCATAAGCAAGGTGATTTAGTTGTTGTAGCACGGCCTGGCTGTGTTTTGCCGGGCAACTTTACCATCAAAGAGTCGATCATTCGCGGCCAGACATCGGCCGGGATGATGTGCTCGGAGAAAGAGATCGGACTCGGCGAAGGCGACGAAGGAATTATGATCCTTCCAGATGATGCCCAGGTAGGAGCCAGTCTAGCGAGTTACCTGCGCTCACAAGGCCGTCAGATCTTTGAACTGGGCATCACCGCAAATCGCGGCGACTGTTTGAGTATGGTTGGAATCGCTCGCGAGCTCTGCCTGCGCAGCGCAGAAAGCCAGCCCAAAGGTTTGATCGGGGACTGTCCGAGCGAAGGCGCTCCAGCCTCTGTGAGCATCGATTTACAAGATGATGGCTGCCCGTTTTATGCGGCCAAAGTCCTGCGCAAGGTCCGTGTCGGCGAGTCGCCTTTATGGCTGAAAAAACGCCTCGCCGCGGTAGGGGTTCGCAGTATCTCCAACGTGGTCGACATCACCAATTATGTCCTGTTCACCTACGGCCAGCCGCTCCACGCCTTCGACCTTCAGCGTCTCAGCACCAGGGCGGATGGTGGCGTGACTATCGAGGTGCGCAGCGCTAAAAATGGTGAAACCCTGCGCACTCTCGACGACCTCGAGCGCAAGCTCAACGATAGTGATCTTGTCGTTTGTAATGATGGTCTGCCGATCGCTCTGGCCGGTGTCATGGGTGGTGCCAGCAGCGAAGTGGGTGAGGAGACGAGCGAGGTTCTGCTCGAAGCCGCTTTCTTTGCTCCTGCTCGAGTGCGTTCCACCGCTCGTCGCCTGGCGCTGCATTCGGATTCGAGTCATCGCTTTGAGCGGCACGTCGACGGGCAACGCGTGCTTGCCGCCATGAATTATGCCGCTGCCTTGATGGTTGAAGTCTGCGGAGCCGAAGCTGCTGATGGCTATTGTGAATCGGGTGTAGCGCCCGGCGCGCCCGCGCCCATCGCCTTTCGTTTGAAACAGGCAGAAGCCCTGATCGGCATGAGCTTTGATGGCCCTTGGGCGCAGACTTTGTTACGCCGTTTGGGATGCACGATGAGCGACGTTGATAACGCAGCCTGGACGGTCCAGCCACCGAGTTGGCGCCCTGACCTCGTGCGCGAAGTCGACTTGATTGAGGAGCTTTTACGCGGAAAAGGCTTGGACGCCGTGCCGGAAGTTCTACCGCACCGAGCGCCGCCGAGCGCTCATATTAGCACGGCTGAGCCAGCCGACCGCCTGGCCTTTGGCCTGCGCGACGATTTGGTAGCACGCGGCTATTATGAATCGGTCAGCTTGGCCTTCATGAGCCCTGCTTGGATGCAGCGCTGCGGGCTTCAAGCCATCGAACTCGATAACCCGCTAGGCGAAGAGACTCGTTACATGCGCAGCGATCTGCGCCCGGCGCTCATCGAGGCCGCTGCTTTGAACTGCCGTCATGGCCGCACAGACTTGAGCCTTTGCGAGTACGGAAGCTGCTTCGACAACTCGGGTGAGCGCAGAAACATTGCTTGGTTAGTTAGTTTATCAAGCGATGCTGTCGCCTCTTTCGCCGACTGCCGAGCCGAGCTTGAAGCCCTGCTGCAAGCGCGCGGGCTGGCGGACTTGCGCTTTGATAGCCTGGGCGAAGACG
>JAPKCE010000171.1 GCA_028823075.1 Myxococcota bacterium | reverse complement strand
GACGAAACCACTGAGTTGGCCATCTTCGCTACGGATCATCGGCGCCCCGGCGACAAAGCGCAGCTCGGCCACCTGAGTTAGAGGGACCTGCACCCCGTTAGGCGCCTGGACCAAAATAGAGTCGAACTGAGCCGGGTCGTCGCGCAGTTCACGGCCGTAGCGTAGGTTCACTGAAAACCGACGGCGCCCCTCAACGGTCTCGGTGACGATCTTTCCGCCCACGGCGATACTTAGCGCCTCTTCAATCTGCGCCACGCGCAGGCCGTAACGCGCTGCCTGCTCACGCTTGATTTTAAAATCGATGTAAAAACCGCCGGTGGAACGTTCGGCAAACACGGAACGGGTGCCGGGAACACCTCGGATTACCCGCTCCACCGCCACGCCAGCACGTTCGATATCGGCCAAGGTCTCACCGAAAATCTGCACTGCCAAAGGACTGCGAATACCGGTGGCGAGCATCTCAGTGCGAGTCTGAATCGGCATCCACCATATGTTCGGCATGCCCGGGTACTGAAGCTTAGCATCCATTTCAGCGATCAGATCGTCCCAGCTCAAGCCCTCCCGCCACTGGTCGCGCGGCTTTAAAACCACTGTGGTTTCCGCCATACCCAGCGGCGCTGGATCGGTGGCCGTATCGGCGCGCCCCATTTTTCCTAACACCGAGACGACCTCGGGAATTTCCATTAATTGGCGATCCATCGCCTGCAGCACATTACCGGCCTCGGTGATCGACATGCCCGGCGGCGCCGAAGGCATGTACAAAATAGTGCCTTCGTTGAGCGGCGGCATGAATTCCGATTTTAGACGCATTACAGCGGGCACGGTGAAGAGCATGGCGACGAGCGCAGCGATCACCACGCCAACCCGATGGCGCACCACAAAGCGCACGACCGGCTCGTAGAGCCAGTTGAGCAGACGGCTGATCGGATGATCCTTTTCTTTACGAACTCCGCCGCGAATAAAGAGCGCCGCCAAGGCCGGGGTAAGCGTCACCGCGAGGATCGCCGCAAAGCCCATCGAATAAGTCTTTGTGAAGGCAAGCGGCCTGAACAAGCGCCCTTCGGTGGCCTGCAAAGTGAACACCGGCAGGAACGAAACGGTGATCACCAGCAGCGAGAAGAAGACCGCCGGGCCCACTTCGCGCATGGCCGAGATCATCACCGTTAGATGGTCTTCATGCTCTTCTTTGTCCTCGAGACGTTTATGGATGTTTTCAATGATAATTATCGATGCATCCACCATCGCGCCAATGGCTACAGCGATACCGCCCAAGGACATGATGTTGGCGGTAAGCCCCTGATAGAACATGGGGATAAAGGCTAACAAAACGGCAACTGGGATGGTGATCACCGGCACCAGCGCGCTGCGAACGCTGAGCAGGAAGAAGAAGATGATCAAACTCACGATAATCATCTCTTCGATCAAGGTCGAACTCAGCGTATCGATAGCGCCTTCGATCAATTCCGAGCGATCGTAGGCGGTTTTAATCTCCACCCCCTCGGGCAAACCGGCGCGCAGTTGCTGCAAGCGCTCTTCTACCCGATCGATCACACTCAGGGCGTTCTCTCCCTGGCGCATCACCACAATGCCGCCGACCGTCTCGCCGCGCCCATTCCATTCGGCCAGGCCACGGCGCGCCGTCGAACCTAGGCTCACCTCGGCGACGTCGCTTACCAACAAGGGGGTGCCATCGTCGCTGACGCGCAAGGGGATGCTAGCGATCTCTTTTACCGAGCTCAGGTAGCCACGCCCACGGATCATATGTTCATGGCCCGCTATCTCTACCGCGCGCCCCCCCGAATCGGCGTTGGACTCGCTGATGGCCTTGGCGACCTGCTGCGCCGAGACGCCGTGAAAGCGCAGTCGGTCGGGATCGAGATGCACCTGATATTGCTTTTCGAAACCACCGATAGCGGCAACCTCGGCGACACCTTCAACGCTCTCAAGGGCATAGCGTAAGTTCCAGTCCTGCAAGGCGCGCAAGTCGGCCAAGTCATGCTTGCCGCTCTCATCGACCAGCACATACATATACACCCAACCGACGCCCGTGGCATCGGGTCCAAGCCGCGGGCGGGCATCGGCCGGCAACTCGGCGCTGGCGGTGCTGAGGTATTCGAGCACCCGGCTACGCGCCCAGTAGAGATCGGTCCCGTCCTCAAAAATGACGTTCACAAAGGACAGGCCAAAGAACGATTGACCGCGCACGAAAGTGACACCGGGGGCGCTCATTAGCGCTGAAGACAGTGGGTAAGTGACCTGATCTTCGATCAAATCCGGGCTGCGTCCAGGCCAATCGGTGAGCACGATCACCTGGGTGTCGCTAAGATCGGGGATGGCATCGAGAGGCGCGGCTCGCAGGGATAAAACACCCCACAAAGCGAGCATCGCCACCAACACGACGGTGAGCACGGGGTTGCGCGCGCTGCGCTCGATAAGAACGTCGATTAAACCGGGTTTAGGGGGCGGGTTCATCGCTGGCCTCCCAGTACTCGGCAGCCGAGCGGATGCGGCTCTCGGCGGCGATCAAGAAGATGCCCGAAGTGACGACGATGTCGCCCTCGCTGAGCCCCTCGTTGACGATGATATAATCCCCGGCGCGCGCCCCGAGTTTGACCTCGATCGGACGCAAACGACCCTCGCCTTTATCAACGAAGACAATCCGCCGCGCCCCGGTGACAATGACCGCCTGATGCGGGATGGCCAAATGTTCGCCGAGTTCCACCTCGACCTTAAGCTGCGCCAACATTCCCGGGCGCAGCCGGCCGTCTGCATTATCCAACTCGATACGCAAACGCCCTGTACGGCTCTGCGAATCAAGCTGCGGATAGACGTAGGCGATGAGGGCTTGGCGGTTTTCATTCGCTGCGTGGGGCAATTCGACACTAACCTTTTGACCGGCTTTAAGGTGCTGCAAATCCTGTTCAAAGACCTTCGCTTCGACCCATAAACGGCTAGGGTCGGCGATGCGATACAACAAGGCGCCGCTTTTGAGCCGAGCCCCTTGGTTGATATGCTTTTCGAGGACAATGCCACTTATCGGGCTGCGCAAAATCACGTTTTTTTGCACCTTTTTACGCCGGGTTAACGCTGTAATATCGGCTCGCGACATGCCCCAGAGTTGCAAGCGTTCGCTGGCTATATCCGCCAGGGCCGAGCCGCGGGGAGAGGCCAGTAATTCTCGCTGGGTCGCAAGCAGATCGGGACTATAATAACGCAACAACTCAGCGCCGCTCTCGAGTTTGTCGCCTTGCCGCTTAACCGTCAGTTTCTCCACCCAACCATCAACTCTTGCGGTGACATCCTCGATGCGGCTCTCATCCCAAGTCAGCTCACCGACGGCGCCAATGGAACGCGTCAACCGACGCCGGAGAAGCTCCTCGGTGCGCACGCCGATGCGCTGACGCCGCACGCTGTCCACCAAAACATCTCCGGTGCTGAGATCCTCAAAGGTGACCGGTGTGAGATCCATATTACAAATCGGACAGAGTCCCATCACCTTCTGATGAACCGAAGGGTGCATGGAACAGGTGTAGTGAGAGATGTCATCACCACTAGCGGCCGACTCCTCGGGCTGGCTTTCAACAACCCAAGCGCTAGGCGAACCGCAGCGCAGCATTTTTTGACCCATATAAGGGTTTTCAAGCTCTCCGCTTGTTTGAAACCATCGCTGAAACCCAGGCGCCATCGGGCAGGTAAAAACCGTCCAGCCTTTTTGTAAACGAGGGTCGGCCTGTGCCAAGGCGAACAGAGCCTGCTGTAACTCACCGTAAGGTACGCGTGCCGATTCGGCGTCGCCGCTTTGGGCGATAGCTTGTGCGGCCGAACCGGCAGCAGCCAAACTCAAACTCAAGGCATCATCGAGATCGGCCGGTTGTAAACCCGCCAGCGCCTGCCCGAGGCCCGAACTTAATTCTTTCAGGGGCTCTACTTGATCGAGCGACAACGCAAGACGCAGTTTTTCGGAGGCCATAAAGGCAATTTTTAGCGCCTGAAAATCAACCTCGCTAAAACGATGAGTAGGCGGTTGTTGAACCGTTGTAGGTTTGGACACGAGCCCTGGGTTGGCCTCTGCGAGCATAAACCAACGGCTCAAGGGCCCGCGCAAGACGACTAAGGCTCCCAGGACAATTAGCGCCACCGCTAGCCGTTTAATCGGTAATCGCTTCATTTTTTACCTCCGGAATCAGGCGGGTTGGAGGCCCCACCAAGGGCGCGCAGCAGGGCCGCGCGACAACGCCAGCTCTCAGCGATAGAATCATGCTCCTCGCGACGCAGTCTCAGCAGCGAAATTTGGGCCATCACCAGCACTGAATAGGGCTGGCGAGCGCTTTCAAAGCCCGCCCGAGCGGCGCTGACTTTAGCCCTCGCCAGAGGCAGTAAGCTGCCATGGATTAGACCCGAGTCCGCGAGCACAGCCGTGAATTCGAGCTCAGCGCTACGCCGCGCCACGTCGAGCCCGGTTTGCTTTGCCGCTAGCTCGCTAAGCGACTGAGCAAGACCGGCCTCAGCCTGGTCGATTTCTCCGCGTTTTGCGTCCCGCCAAAGGGGAAGATTAAGCGAAAGGCCGAGCATGAATTGATGTTCTGTTTTGGGCCACATCGAATTGTAAGTCGCCCCCACGCTAAAGTCCGGGCGTCCATTTTTTTGCGCCAATTCCAGATGTCGGCGGCTCGCAGCGACCCGAGATTGATTTGCACGAAGCTCAGGATGAGTTTCCAAACCTAACGTTTCGGATTCGAGCGGCGCCGGTCCGAGTGGCAGGGTCTTAGGCGGCGGAGGAATGTCTGTGGCGCTAGGCCGCCTCAATAAGCCGTTAAGGCGAGCGATCACCAAGGCCTGGCGAGAATTTAAACGAAGCTCCTCACGCGCTAAAGTCGCCAGGGCGATCAGCGCCTGGAGCGGCGCCTGTTGCGAGCCACTTCCCGAGGCATATTGAGCCTTGCTGCTGTCGACTAAACGCTGCGTCAGCGCGGCTTGCTCGCCGTTGATTTCCAAGGCTCTCGCTAGAGCGTAATGATCAGCAAAGAGATTGCTACTGAGCTCGATTAAGCGCTGGCGAAGGGTCTCGAAGCGTGCGCCTTCGCCATCCGCCTGAGCGCGCACAAAGGCCCCCCGAAGCTGCTGTTTCCCAGACCATTCGAAGCGCTGTTTGTAGCTCAAGCTCTGGCCGTAGCCATGTTCGGAACCGAGGGTAGCCGGAGCGCTTGAATAGCTGACAATAGGGTCTTTTAGGGCGACTGCCCGGGCGTAGCCAGCTGAAACCTTGCGCCAGGCATGAGCAGCGCTTTGCAGGTCGG
>JAPKCE010000170.1 GCA_028823075.1 Myxococcota bacterium | reverse complement strand
AGCTTGAGCCGTCCAGGCGCTCAAGGCTCAAGCCTGCTGAAACTCGAACTGAGCTTGCGAGAAGCTGAAGTCGAAGGTCCTCTGCGCTCCAGCCGCAAGGTGATGGATCACGGGGTTTTGCGTAGTTACTGGCATGCCGCGCCCAAAGTCGAGACGCGCCAACTTGGCCTGGTAGCCGCGACAGTGCTGGCGACTCAACGCTGCGCTGAAATCTTGACCACCATGACCGAGGGGCTTCGACGAATCCTGGTCGGCCGCGTCTCACTCAAACAGATCGGCGGCCCAGTGATGCTTTACGATATCGCCGCCGAGGTAAGTAAAAGCAGCGACACATTTTGGCATTGGTTCAGCCTGCTAAGCCTTAACCTAGGCATTATGAATTTGCTGCCGGTGCCGGTACTCGACGGCGGTTTGATCCTGCTCAGCTTCATCGAAATCCTGCGCCGCCGACCGATCACGGTAGCGATGCGAGAAAAGGCGAACTATATAGGTTTAGCGATGGTGATGGCCTTGATGGTGACTGCGGTAGTCAACGATCTGTTGCGCGTTTTCACCTAAGCCGACGTCGTCGGCTATCGCATGGGTTCCCTCAATGCTCCCAACGCGCCGAAAAACGCGCATCGACCGCCATGGGCACGCTGGGAAACAGGTCGGCTCCCGCTCGGATCATCGCTTCGGATAAAGCCTCCTGAACCGCTTCAGCATCCTGCTCATCCACCTCAACAAGCAGTTCATCATGCACCATATTAACCAGCAGTGGCCGCCCGGGAAGTGCCTCGATTTTTCGGCTAAAACAGACCGCTGCCCACTTAATCAAATCAGCACCACCGCCCTGAACAGGATAGTTGAGCGCTAAAGTCGAGCTAACTTTTCCCTCTTCAAGGCGCAGCGCTCGCCCGCTAAGGCTGCGCAACATAAGCGTTTTTCTAGCCAACTCTTGTGCCTCTTCGCGCCAGGCGGCGAGGCGCGGAAAGCCCTCGAAGTATCGCTTTAGTAACTCGCGCGCCTCGTTCACCGACATCTCTAAACTCGATGCGAGGCGCCGCGCCCCCATGCCGTAAAGCAGCCCGAAGTTAATCGCCTTAGCAGCATGGCGAAGATGCGCGTTTTCGTCTTTGCTCACCACTTGACCAAACAAACGGCTGGCGACCGCACTGTGGAAATCGCCGGAGAGCAAGGTCTCACGAAAGACGGTATCGCCGCTAAGCGCCGCGACGATGCGCAGTTCACAACCCGAATAATCGGCGCTGATTAACACCCTTCCGGGGGGCGCCATCACGCAAGGTCGCAGAGCGGCGGGGATGTTTTGTAAATTCGGATGCCCACAGCTCATGCGACCGGTGGCCGCGCCCAGGGGTTCGAAACGACCGAAAATACGGCCGCCAACTTGGCGCTCGGTATAACTTTCATAGGTGCTAGTTAGCTTGCTTGCCTCGCGCCAAACGATGAGCGCACGGGCGGCGGGGTGGTCCATGCCGGCCAGGGTTGATTTGCTCAAATCTTTGAGTCCTTCAAAGCCTGCTGCGCTAAACCAATCGAGCATTTTGTTGCGCTCGCTAGGCTCGATCAAGGGATGGCCTGTAAAATCTCGGCCGATGATGGAAGCGAGTTCGTCGCCACTGCGGCTGGCGCGCCCCGCGGCGAGAAACAATAATTCGTCCCAAGCTGCCAAATCGAGCGGTAGACCAGTTAACTGCAACGTCTCGCAGATGGGCATAAAACTGCTCTCGAGGTGGCCAACCCGCTGCAGGCCCGCATCGCGTAGAGCTGCGCCCATTTCGGTCGCAGCGACCAGCAACTGCTCAGGTTGCGCCAGTTTCGACCAGGAAGGCAACGCGCAACCGGCCTGCTTTAAAAGGCGCGCCTGCTCATGCAAAACAAAAGCTCGGCCGGGGCGAGCGCCTAGGCGCAAGGCGCGCCGCAATGCAGAACGATCGGCGCTTACCAGCACCAGCTGGGAATCGATGAGCAGCGAGATGGTTTGTTCGGTAATGGGCCGGCGCCCCTGATGGTCGCAGGCAATCAACCCGGCGAGCGGGTCTTCAATCAGCGCAACAGCTGGACCGAAACCACAATTGGACAAGCGAGAACTCCCATGCCCAGACTGCCCCGCATCCGCTGCGAAGGCGAGGAAATGATGAAGGCTCGCATCGCCTTAGTTGAAGACGACGTCGGGGGCAGGAAAGCTGCCGCTGCTATGCTCAGTCGCGCCGGGTTTGATGTGCGGGTCTTTAATTGTGCCGAAGACTTTATCGCCGTCAAACCTGAGGTTACGGTTGTTCTCACCGATTTAATGATGCCGGGGATGGACGGCTTGCAGTTGATGCAGCGCATCAAGGCCAACCGCGGCGACGAGGTCGAGGTGGTTATGATCACTGCCTATGGCACCGCCGACATGGCTGCGAAAGCCATGACCGAAGGCGCTTTTCACTTTTTAACCAAGCCTCTCGACCCAGAACTGCTTGTTGAAACCGCAAAACGCGCTGCCGAGCGCGTGCGCTTGCGCCACCATGTTGCGCGCCTTGAAGACCGATTAGCTTGCTACGAAAGCGACGAGATCATCGGTGCCTCAAAAGCCATAGGCGACGCGAAAACGCAGTTAGCGCGCTTGGCCCAGGCTGAACTGCCCGTGCTCATCACAGGTGCTAGCGGGTCGGGGAAAGAGTTGGCGGCGCGAGCTCTTCATTCGGGCAGCGAGAGGCGCAACGAGCCTTTCGTCGCCGTCAATTGCGCGGCACTGCCCGGCCAGTTGCTCGAAAGTGAGCTTTTCGGCCATCTCCGTGGCGCCTTCACGGGAGCCGAGCAACGACGAAAAGGTCGCTTTTTGGAAGCGGATGGAGGCACCCTTTTTCTAGATGAGGTTGCCGATCTTCCCTTGCCATTACAGGCCAAATTACTGCGCGCCCTGGAGCGCGGTGAGATCACCCCACTCGGAGCCGATAAACCGTTGCAGGTGAGCGTACGAGTGATCGCGGCAACGAACCAAAAAGAATTAAAGTCGGCCATGCGAGAAGATCTTTTTTACCGCCTCGCCGGTGCGATCATCGAGATGCCAACCTTGGCCGAGCGGCGCGATGATGTACCGATTCTAGTCGCTCACTTTCTGGCGCGCCACGGCCTGCGCGCACCCAGCCTAGGCCCTGGCGCGCTCGAAGAACTCCAGAACTATGACTGGCCGGGTAATGTGCGTGAATTAGCGCATACTTGCGACCGGCTCGCAGCGCTCTATCCCGGCGCAGATCTCGAGCGCTTACCCGAAACTCTGGGCGCCGGTAACAGCCGAAACACCGTTAGCGGCTTGGCTATCGATGCAACCTGGAATCTAGAACAGATTGAAACTGAAGTGATCAGATGGACCCTCGAACGCTTCGGCGGCAACCGCGACGCGACGGCAAAACACTTGGGTATTGGCGTGCGCACCCTGTATCGGCGGCTTAAAGATGATTGATCACCACGGGCACTAACCCGGCTTAGTCAGCGAAAAGCGCGCAACGCCGAGGCGCGACCGCGCGCCATGGTATTAAAGATATCGCTACCCCAGCACCAAACAGAGCCATTAAGGCGTCGGGCGCAGGCATGCCGCGAGCCAACACCAACCTGTGCCACTTCGCTGACACCCTCGACCCTAATTGGGCTGGAATGATGGGCGCTGCCACCATCGCCGCAAGTTCCTAAATCGTTACGTCCCCAACAGTGAACCTGGGCTTCGCTATCGAGCCCACAGCTGGTGTATTCACCCAGCGACAATTGGCTAACGCCCTGTAAACCCTCGACCGCTACCGGGCGGCGGCGCATCGTGCGCGTACCGTCACCGAGCTGGCCGTAGGCGTTGTAACCCCAGCAAAAAACGCGACCTTCGACCCCTAAGGCACAATGCTGGTGACGTCCTGAAGCGAGCGCTGTGACGCCCGTTAGGTCCATAACGGCGGCGGCGCGCCAACGGGAAGCTGACTGCCCATCACCGAGCTCGCCCAAACCGTTCCAGCCCCAACAACTAAGCGTGCCGTCGTCATGCAGCGCGCAACTCGATCGATACCCCCCGCTAATCGCCGCGACCTCAATAAGGTCGGCAACCGGAGTTGGGGCTTGACGGCGCGCGTTGCTGCCGTCGCCTAGTTGGCCCCAAGCGTTATGCCCCCAACACGAAGCGCCGCCGTCCGAACGCAAGGCGCAACTGTGGTCACGACCCAATTCAAAGCCGGACAACCCTCGTAAAGAAGCCACCTCACTCGCGCTGTTTCGGCTGGTCAACGTACCGTCGCCAAATTGCCCCTGAGTGTTGAGCCCCCAACAGTAAACCGCCTGATCTTCACCCAAACCACAACTGTGGCTGCCCCCCACGGCGATCGCCGTGAGCGCTTGGTTTAGACCGACCACTGGCGCCGCATCGCCGGCACCTTGACCCATCTGACCCAAAGCCCCGTAATAGTCGCGCCCCCAACAACGCACCGTACCGCCTTCGACTAAAGCGCAACTATGCCAAAGCCCGACCGCTAATTGCTGAACATCGGCCAATCCATGAACCGCTTCGGGGAGTTGCGAATAAGCACCCTTAGCGTCGCCGCCCGCTTCGCCGTAGTTATCGCGCCCCCAGCAGAGCATCGAGCCGACTTGGGTGCGTACGCAGCTGCTGTCGTTGCGTAAAATGAGGTCGGTAACTGCACTAACATCATGGCTGCGCACCGCCACTCGGCGACCCAAGCGGCTACCATCGCCGAGCTGCGCAAAGTCGTTCGACCCCCAACAGTACAATTCGCCCTGTTCGCTGCGCGCACAGCTATGATTGGAGCCGACACTAACTTGTACCATCGCCGGTAACCCTGCCACCCTAACGGAGCGAGGTCGCAAAGAGGTACTGGCATCACCGAGCTGGGATCTGTTATTGGCACCCCAGCAGCGAGTCGCGCCATTTTCGAGGACGGCGCAATTATGATGTAGGCCCGCAGACAAGCTAACGACGTTTTCTAAATCTCTGACCTGAGTCATCTGACGACTGTGTCTACGGGTGCCGTTACCAAGTTGACCATAATCGTTGCGCCCAACGCACCAAACCTGACCGTCTTCTTGTAAGACGCAGCTATGTTCGGCGCCGAGCGCAAGCCCGCGTTGAGTGGCAACACCGTGTACGGAGACCGGCCAAACCATGTACGAATTACCGCTGTTCGGATCACCGAGTTGACCGCGGCTGTTCCAACCCCAACACATCATCGTATCGTTGCTCATTTTAGCACAGGTATGATGCTGTCCACAGCTTAGCGAAACAGCCCCTTCGGGGAGTAGGCTCTGCTGGGGCTGAGTCTGC
>JAPKCE010000169.1 GCA_028823075.1 Myxococcota bacterium | reverse complement strand
CCAGCCATCATCAACACCATTTTCAGGGTCGTAAACCGGAATCTCTTCGGCTGTGGCATGGCTCCCATCCTCGTTGCGACGCGCCAAGGTCACCTTCATATCACGAGGGTCCTTCGGCGGCTCGACCAACTCTAAAGCCGGCACCAGAATGAGCAAGCTAGCGACCTCTTGAAGGGTGCGACGATAATCATCGGCGCAGATGGTGTCGAGCAGGTAACGGCCGTCGGTTCCGGCGAAAAGTTGGGTTGCCAGTTCGAAATAGCGCCCCCCGTGATCCGAGGCGCAAAAGTGTGGGTGTTGCACTGCCTGGCGTACCCAACCGTTTAGCGGGCGACAACGGTTGCTATCTTGGTTGCAAGCGTTTCCCGGGCCTCCGCCAATGGACCAACAGCGGTCACTCGGGTCGTTCGGGTCGATCGAGTCCAGGGTTGGCAGGTTGCTGCCTTGTGGGTCGCGGTTGCAGGCCTCGGCTAAAATACCACCGCACAGGCCGGCTGGGTCGGCACGGTTCTGAGGCGTGCAGACCTTGATGTTGGCATCGTCACCGCTAGGTAAGCAGACTCGCCCCTCACTGCATTCATTGTCCTGGGAACAACGCTGGTACTTGCAGATCTGCCCGGGTTCACAGTCGACGGACCCGGTACAAAAGACCGACCGGTGGTCCGGGCGCGCTGGGTCCGGGTCGAACACACCGCCGGCGATCACCGCTAAAGCGACATCGTCGGGATTCGGCTTTAACGCTTTTAGCGAATCGATATAACGGCGCAGCGGATACTTCGGAAAGTCGTCTCGGTAACAGTCAGTCGAGTTCAAACCACCGGGTGCGCCTCCTGCATGCGAACAATCATCCTCATCGCTGATAACGACGATGATCAAGCGAGCAGAGTCTCGAAGAAATTGGGTTTTATGGTCGGCACAACGCGGGTCGCTGCCGCCACCTTCAACCAACAACTTAATATTCTCCAGGCCCTGTTCAAAAACCGAGCCGTTGGAGGGAATAGCGGCGATGCGCTGGCGCATCATCGTCACTGCCGCGCTACCGTGCCGCGAGGTGATCACGGCTGGCGTTGCGCCGTTCTCGACGAACAAACATCCAGGGCCGACTAGGAGATCACCAGCGTCGTCCGGTGCAGCATCCGAGGTGGTAACCACACCGATGTGAAAGTAATCATCCCCATCTTCGAGGTTTTGTGACTCGGCGGCGGCAACCATGAGCTCCATAAAGCCACAATTCGGATCGTCTGGATTGTTGGCGATATCGCAGCCCGGCCGCGCCACCAAATTGGCGGCGATCTGCTGCCGCTCTTCCTGCATGGTGCGGGAATCGTCGATGACAAACAGAATATCGACGGGACGCGCTCGCCTTAGGGCGCGAGTTTCGACGACCTGCCGAGCACAGATCGGCTTGACCTCGATAAAGCTGTGGTCCTCACAGGCGGATGCAAATACCAGCGCAGCAACAATCCATAGTCGTGACAGGCAAACGAGCAAGGCAACTCCTAAACTGTTCTAATCGCAGGGGTTCCCTGAGGATCGTTCGGTCATAATGCGTAAGCGGATGGTGTCTTCAGCGGTATTCCCGGCTGAATCCTCAGCGACTGCCTTCAAGTTATGCAACCCCGAAACAATGCCAGCGGCGCGATAGTCAACCATCGTTCCAGTGGCGATTCGCGCAGCATTTCCATCGGGAAGGATGGTTGCTACCACAGTGTCATCCACGAGGATGCGCACATGGACTAAAGCGCTGTTGTCGGTCGCTATGACAGCAACTGAACTGGGTGAGGGCACGCAGCCTCCCGCACGTACGTTTTGGTCTTCGACCAACTCAACGCTAGGGCCGGTCGTGTCGTAGCTAAGCACGCGCTCGAGTTCGATGCTCTGACCGATGGAGTCGCTAATCGTAGCGCTGACCTGCTGATCGTTGCTGCTGCTCGCTACGCTCACGCTGTAGCGACGAGTAACACCGCGATCGTCAATCACCGGGGCGGCGGCGACGACGGCGACGCTGTTACCAGCCACTTCAAAACTCACCTCGCCGAGAGCACGATCATCATGGGCTTCGAATTCAAGGACCGTAAGGCCACTACCGAACAGGCTGCGCGAGGCGTTGATACCGACCCACTGAGCCGTTGGCGGGCTGCTGTCATGATCCCGGACGCAGACATATTCAGCGTTGACCTCTTCACATCGCCAATGGTCCGACTCCCCACAGTCTTGATGGTTGGTGCAAGGCTTGGTGCAGAAGCCATCGCTAGCTTCGCCCGGCCAATCCTCAGGGGTATCCAAACAAGCAAAGCGACAACCACCTTGTTCGCCAGCGTTGCATTGTGCTTCGAAAGGCAGGTTTCGCCCCGTATCCGCGCTGCCCGCGTCGGGACGAGGGCCTGCGTCGTGATGGACGACGATATTTCCAGCGTCGCTGTCCGGACAGGCGACGATGCGCCCTTCCGAATCCTCACATTGAGTCACCGGCTCACCGCCGCATTGAGCACCCATCGCGACCAGCGAAACGCAGAGAGCGACAGCGCCAAAACTATTTGAGAACTTCATTTTATCTCCATTTCCGCTGTCCGCTAACGGCGCAGCACCTCAACGCGCTCCAAGACGACCGGCTCGAGCGGACGGTCCATACCGCCGGTGGGCTGTGCGGCGATGGCATCGATCACCTCAAGCCCCTCGATCACTCGACCAAAGACCGCATGGCGGTTGTCCAAGTGAGGACAGGGTACCTGACAGACGAAGAACTGCGAGCCATTAGTGTTAGGACCACGGTTCGCCATGCTCAAGATGCCCGGACCATCGTGACGCAAGTCAGGATGAAACTCATCTTCAAAGTTATAGCCCGGCCCGCCACTTCCGGTACCGGTGGGATCACCGCCCTGAAGCATAAAGCCTGGAATCACCCGATGAAAGATCGTGCCGTCGTAGTAGGGTGTGCCCGGTTCGTGCCCGCGAGGGTCCGAATAGAGTTTATTGCCCGTCGCCAAGGCGACGAAGTTTGCGACGGTACTAGGCGCCTGCTGCTCTTCGAGCTGCACAACCATGGTACCGTGGTTGGTGATAAGATGAGCGATCAGTTGGCCGTCGCCCGCGGGAATGCCGGTATTGTTTGTATCCATACCAGAGCCCTTCACGCTCGCGCGTAAGGGATGTCAAGAAGCACTATGCTCCTCGCTGCGCTATCCCGCGTAGAATCGTCCAACCCTCGGCACATTTTTCAATAAGTGCTATCGGCTCCTCTTCGTTGAAAACAGCGTAGCGAGCCAGCGGTAAAGACGACAAAGAACTAAGTATTTCTAAAGGCTTGCCATCTCGAATATGGGCGCAGTCCCCACCGGACAAACGCAGCGGCTGACCCACTTTAGCGAGCAGTTTTGCTGTACTCCAAACCGCTTCGGCTTGAAGCGCTTCTGGATGGCTTGCTTGGGCGGCCAGTAGCGCCCCGACCTGTAGGCGGCGTAGCGCCGTCAAATGCCCGACGTTACCCAAAGCTTCGGCGATGTCGCGCCCGAGGCTACGAATATAAGTTCCAGCACCACAGGTCACATGCAAAATCAGCTTGTCATCACCGACACGCTCAATCTGCAAAGCATCGATCTGCACCTGCCGGGAGGGCATTTCAACAGCGTGCCCTTTTCGTGCCAATTTGTAGGCGCGTTGCCCCCCGACACGAACAGCGCTGAAGATAGGAGGGATCTGCTCAATGATGCCTGAGAAGCGGGCTTGGACGGCGGCGAGTTGGGCATCATCGAAAGTATGGATAGGACGCTGCTCGACCACTTCTCCTTCGCAATCACCACTGTCGGTGGCCGCACCGAGTTGTAGCTCGGCCTGATACACCTTTGGCGTCTGTTCGAGAAAGAAACTCAGCCGAGTGCCACGGCCAACGCAAAGCGGCAGCAAGCCGGTTGCGAAGGGGTCGAGCGTTCCAAGATGGCCGACTTTGCGAATCCCGAGCGCTTTTGACACCAATGCGCCCGCTTTTCGACTGGTCCAGCCGGCAGGCTTATCGACCAGCACCAAGGCTGGATCAGTCGTCAGTAGGCTCATCAGGATGATCCTGCTCGCGAGCATCGGCCTCTTTCACAAGCCGCCCCAGGTCACCGACCACACGGGTGCCGTAGACCGCCGCATCATCACGTCGAAAATGCAACTGAGGAACATACTTCATGGGCACGTACTTGGGGAGCTCGCCGCGTATAAACGCCTGCATTCCCTGAAGCTTGCGGAATGTCTCCTCGACTAGCGATTCATCCTGAGAATAGCAGGCGAGTAGGACGTTGGCATGACGCAAATCCGAACTCATATCGACCGCAGTTACGGTAATAAGGGCCGGTAAATCCTCGGGCAAACCGCGGGTGAGAATCTGCGAAACGCCGCGCTGAATCGAGACTTCGACCCGGTCTGCGCGGCGAAAGTTCCCATGCGCCATGACTAGGCTTCGCCCTCGAGCACGGCCTCGTCGTCGCCGGCTTCCGGCTCAACCTTAGGTTCGGGCTCGACCGGTTGGTTATGCTCTTCGAGCGTGGCACGCAGCTCTTCGATCTCAAAGCATTCGATGAGATCTTCAGGCTGTAGATCGGACCAGCCAACCAACCCCATACCACATTCGGTACCGGACTTGACCTCGGGCACGTCATCCTTGAAGCGACGCAATGAACTCAGCTCGCCCAGGTAGATCTCTTGGTGATCACGCAACAAGCGTACCTGCGCTGAACGGCGTAGAATCCCGCTGGTAACCAAGCAGCCAGCGACGGTACCAAGCTTGGGAGCCCGGAAGGTGTCGCGTACCTGGGCACGACCCAAGTAGCGCTCTTTGCGGATCGGTTCGAGCATGCCTTCCATGGCAGCTTTGACCTCGTCGACGACATCGTAAATAACCTTGTAGCAGCGCAGGTCGATGCCCTCTTGAGCTGCCGCCTCGGCGCCTTTGGTGTCGGGACGGATGTTGAAACCGATGACGACGGCACCGGCGGTGACCGCACGGCTGACATCGTTGGCGGTAATAGCACCGACACCAGAATGGATGACGCGCACTTCGACTTTGGGCCCGCTAAGCTCGCTGAGGCTATGCCTAAGAGCCTCGACCGAACCGTGGACATCGCCTTTGATGACCAACTTGAGTTGACGTGCCACGTCGGTCGGCGCGCCGTGAGCCATGAAGCTCTCAAGGTTAATACGGGCGCCGACAGCGAGTTCAGTCTCGCGAGATCGCATGCTACGGCGTTGAGTCACGCGCTTGGCGATTTTCTCATCGGTAACATTAACCGGATCACCGGCTTTCGGAACGCCGTTGAGACCGAGAACTGCAACC
>JAPKCE010000168.1 GCA_028823075.1 Myxococcota bacterium | reverse complement strand
ACGCGAGCGTCCTTCACCCAAGCGACAAAGCGTGCGCCCGCCGCGAAGCCGAGGGTCGCTATCACCGTCACCATAAACCTGGTTGCGCACGTACGAGCCACACCAATCATAGGTCATGGACGCATGATTATCGACAGCGATGATCACATCCGGTGCAACGGCCTGTTGTACCGTCCGGGGTTTATAATCTGCTCCTGCCGGGAGGCTTACAAACAAGGCGAGCAGAGCGATAATGCGAATGTTCATGCCTACCTCCGCTCCGGCGGTTCGGGTAGGCTCACGCCTTCGCCGCCGGCGGCCACTTGAGTCGCCAAGGCTTCAGCGCTCAAACCACCCTGAGATTCTCTATCGAGTACCGCCGACGAAGGGTCGAACTGCTCAAGGGTCACGGAGACGCTGCTGGTTGCAAGCACACGATCGCCTTTCTTGACCTCGCCGATGCTGGTCACACGGATCTGGTTGGACGGCAGTCGGCTGCCATCGTTGCGGCAACAAAACCCGACCTCGACACGATAATGCCCGCGGCGTGTGTTGGCGTTACCGTCCACCGGGGTTAAAGGTAGGACCTCAAAACCCTCGCGCCCACCGGCCGTGTTGTTCACTTGCTCGGGGCCGAGGCCCAACGCCACAAAATGGGTGAGCCCGGCTTCGGCAGCAAAGCGTGCCGCCTTGGCGCGACGGCGGTTCGCCGAGAGTCCGATCTCATCCCAGGTCACGGCGCTCAAACCGATGGCCAACATGGCGAGCATGCTGGTCATAACGACGGTGATCATCAGCGCCATGCCGCGGCGCTTGTTGCCGATAGATAATCTCATCCTTGCCGCCCTTCGATGTAGGCGCGCCAGGTTAGGAGGTTTTTGGTGGTCAAACCGACTTCGATCAATCGCAGGTTATTGCTCGAACGTCGCATGTCCTCGGGGTTGCACTCGTAGGGGAGCCTACCGGGCAGATCTCGACCATCGCCGATGCAAAAGCGCATATGCACACCGGCGAGCAAACTGCCGCTGACGAGGGCGTCAAAATCGAGCAGGTTGATGCCGCCGCGCCCATCGATCTCAAACAATTCGTTGGGCACGTTGCCGCCGAAAGGTCTGGCACTGTTGGGCAGCACCGGGTTCTGCAAACTCAAATTTCGATCGATGACACGCTCACCGCGACGGTTCACCAAAACATCGTAGCGAAAAGGCGAGCCATCGCCCGCGACCACTAGGTTTTCGAGCAAGGTCATACAGGCCCAGTCGGCGTTCTCACCCGTGCGATAAGCACGCCTAAGGCGCCACAGGTTGCGCCGGTCATCGTAGCGCTGAAAGGCATACACCACCTCTTCATCCATACCTGCGATACGCCCGTCGGGCACCTGATTGCGCTGACCCATCTGAAAGCCTTCGACGCGGCCCGGAAAGCGATCCGAACGCAAAACCAAAAGTTGATGCCCAGGGATAACGCCAACGTCAGGCAGATCCGGAACCGCCTGCGACGAAATGCCGCAGAAGTCACCAGCCGGGAAGCGGCCGGCGCGAGAGATGACACCGCCGCCGGAGCGATGCCCGGCCAGCTCGACATCGGCGCGCAGCAGATCGATGGCCGATTGGGCGCCGGTATTTTGATCCACCTTACGATTGATGCGCTCGGTACCCGTTTGCATGTTCACAGAGATGCCAAAGATCAGCGACATCAAGATTACCGATAGCGACACCGCCACCATCAACTCGTTCAAGCTATGCCCGCGGCGCATCATCTCGGCACCCGAATCACGCCGGTAACACGGCGTATTCTTTCTTTGCCTTTGCGCCAACTCACGGTCACCGCGATGTTGTCGATGGCCGGCGCACCCGCCAAGGCACGTTCACGTTTGCTCACCCATTGCACGGCATAGCGATCATCGATGTCACTGCGGCTGACCAAAGCATTGTCGGTCATCTCTCGGCAGTCGGGAATGCGCGGCACACGTGAATCGCTCGAACGAAGATAATAACATTGCTCACCGCTCTCCGGCGCCTGGGTCACATCGTTTGGAGTGCCGTTAGGGCCGGGTAATTTAGCGCCGACTTGGCGCGCTCCAACGATGCGATCCATGACCATGGTCAAGGCCTCGCCACCACGTCCCATATCGTAAGAATTGCGGCCGGTGTTGGCGCTAATTAAAATAAGCGGCAGCGTGCCTGAAAGCACGACGATGAAGACGACCATCGAGACGATAACCTCGATGAGGGTAAAACCTTGACGATTCATCGCCAACTATCCCCCCGCCAAGTATACAGACGACTCGAACCGGTCATGCCGTTAAACGCAACTACACGCGTCAGCCAAGGGCGCTGGTGACCGCCGCCAGCGCGGCGCGCCACAGTGAAGGATCCAATCATCGGTCGGCCCGTTAAGTCGGTAAAGCGTCCCCTGGGCGTCGCCATGATGACGAAGCCCTGTGTGCAAAAACTGCAGGACTTGGGTGTAGCTCCTGCATAGGCCTCGGGCAGTGCCGCCAGCCCATCGATCACCGAACCATCCCCAATATAGATACCTTTTGGCCAGTCTCGCTTGTCTTCACCGCGGCGTAGTTGCGAGGTGAGCATGCGCAAGGTGGTGTGGAAACGCGGGTTAAACATCGAAAAGTCACGGGCGTCTCGAGCAATGAAAACCCGTATCTCATTACGCTCCATATCAAACTGAATGCCCACGTTTTTCTGGCGCCGAATGGCTTCGCTCCGAGCCAACCTAAAGGCCATCATCGACTGCCGAGCCGCGCTGTTTGCGGCGCGCCGGTCACGTCCGCCGGTGAGGTTCGGTACAGCCATAGTCGCAACCATGCCCACCACCGCGACGACGGTGAGCAGTTCGACCAGGGTTGTACCGCGATGGCGCATCAGATGCCTCGATTCAGAGTCTCTGAACGATAATAGTGCAGGCCGCGTGCCAGCTTGCCTAATCGATGTCTGACTTAGTTAACAAACGGCGGTACAAGTCGATATGCATGGGAGTAACATGCTCGGCATCAAAGACCTCGAGCCCCGCGGCGCATCGCTCACGTAGCTGCGCTCGCCTTTGCGGGTTGCGCCAAAGCTTGAGCAGCGCCTGAGCTGCTTGCGTCGGTGCGTTCATCGGCACCACCACACCACAATCGCCGTAACCGATAGCTTCAGGATTACCGCAGGTGTCACTGACCACGCAAGGCAGTCCCGCGGCGCGCGCTTCGAGGAGACTGCGCGGCAAGCCCTCCCATAAACTGATCAACAAAAACAGATCGAGCGCCGAAAGCAGCGCAACGATTCGATCGCTCCAGCCTAAAAGATGAACTCTAGCTTGTAAGGTTTTGTCCTGTGCCAAACGCTGGCGCAGTGCATCCATGAGCTCGCCATCACCAACCCAGATAAAATGCGCTTCCGGCTCATGAGTTAAAAATTCAGCGAAGGCCTCGATATGATCGAGCGGCGCTTTCTGCGCCTTTAGGCAAGCGACGGTACCGATCACCGGAGCCTCGGCGGGAATCCCAAGTTCACCGCGCAAAGCCCGCCCCAGCTCGGGTTGTCGAGCGAAGGCACGGACATCGATCCCCGATCGAATCACGCTGCTCTTTTCGGCCAGCATAAGCCCTTTATCGATACCGAATTGGCGATCGGCTTGGGCCACCGTCAACACCCAATCGCTAAGCCTGCGCATGCTGCGCTCGACGTTGAGTAAGACGCTCCGAGCGAGCTCCGAGCCTCCGGCATGGAAGCCAAAGCCATGAACGGTATGCACTGCTTTAGCGCCAGCCCATTTGGCGGCCAAGCGCCCAAGAACTCCAGCTTTTGAACTGTGGGTATGAAGAATCACGTGGCGACCTTTACAAAGTGGCTTAAGGCAGGCGACGACCTGCCTCAGGGCCTGCCAATCTGCCGCTAAACCCATGCTGCGCTGTAGCCCCGTCAGCGGCAACAACATCAAGTCCTCGACGGCCTCAGCATGGTCATCGAGAAAGCCACCCTCACCATAAATCAAAGCCACTTCGAATTCGCCTCTTGGGAGTTCGCTCACGATCTGCAATGTCTGGCGTTGTGCCCCACCGTTGTCGAGTCGGGTCACCATATGGATGATCAGTGGACGCAAGGGTGAGCACCTCATGAAGTGGCTATCTGTCTTTAGAGGAAACGAGGGCACAAGCCTACTGCCCGCGCTGGGCGGTGCCCTCCTTTTTGCGAGCGTTTGCTTGGGCTTCGTCTCGAACAACAACCTGATCTACCTCAAACATCAGTTTCGACGCAGCACCCAGAACCTTGAACAGGAACTGCCGCGCACCCTAGCGCTGGCTGACACCGTGGCTGCGCTTCCCAACGATTTCTACGGCCAGGACGGCGCTTTCCCGCGTATTCCCAACAGCATCGCGCGGCGCGCCTTTCATCATGCAGAACGCAGTCAATTGCTGCGCGTCTATCTGCGTCTCGGCGGCAAAAACCCTTCGCCGCTGAGTTGGTGTCCCCAGCCCGGCCAAAGCTGCAACGATCTAGTGGCTGTGACGGTCGCCGGTTCCGAAATCCTCCTCGACCCAGCGCGTGGCGGCGCCTTAAAAGCCGAGGGCGTCTTTCTGACTCGGGCGACGCTTAAGGGGAGTTGGACGCCTTGGCCTAGCCGAATCCCAAGCGCCGTGGTCTGGGCAAAAGAACGCGGTATAATCAAAAGTTGGCCAGCAGAGGTCGATCGTATGGACCGCCTTTTAATGAAGGCTCTAGCTGTCGGGTTCGTGTTGATTCTCGTGCTGATGCGCCTGCGACGGAGAAAGAAAAAGAACCCAAATAAGACAAAGCGCGGCCAACGAGCAGATGGTTCCAGCGGCAGCACGTTCGAATTGGGGGAAAGCCAAGCCGGTGAGCGCAGCAGCGACGAAGATGAACTGCATCGCGCCGTTGAAGAGCACGACACCTTTCTGCGAGAAGCCGCGGTCGAGCAGGCGGTGAGCGATGTGGTGGCGACTGCCGCGAAAGGGGTTAAGCCCGAGCCGCAAGCGGGTGAGAATCAGTTGAGTGACCTCGATAAAGGGCAAAGCGAGAAGAGCTAAAGGCACGAGATATGGCATCCATTGGCTGTCGCTTTCGTAGCGTGCCATGAGCGCTAACATCGCCAAAGTGCTGCCGATAAACAGCGAGCCCGTATCACCGAGGTATTGACGAGCTGGCGGGCGATTGATGCTCAAAAATCCAAAGCTAGCACCTGCCAAGGCTGCAGCAAGTACCGCCAAACGAAGATCACCGACCATCACACCGAGCGCCACAAAGCCGAGCGCAGAAACACCTCCGACACTGACCGCAAGCCCATCGTGAACGTCGATTAGGTTGATGGCGTTGCAACAGGCCAAAACCCATAACACCGTCAGGCCTATCTG
>JAPKCE010000167.1 GCA_028823075.1 Myxococcota bacterium | reverse complement strand
CAAAAATCTCATACTCACCTCTCCTTAGCGATGGATAAAAGCAGGTAATAGACCCGACCCCCCATGCCGCTATAGACCCCGTTAAGGTCCACCCATTCTGCCTCAACTCTGAGATCTTGCAAAACGGCTTTAATCAGAGTTTCGCTCTCTTCAGCGACGGCACTTTGATCGGCGCTGCGCTGCCCGCCTTTGGCGGTTTGACGGTCGTAACTACGAGCTACCACACGCACCTCACCGAGGCTTCGCGCCATGTCTTTTGCACCTCGCAGCAAGGCCACTCGGCGAGCATGACTGGGTACACCCGTTGGCCCGCCCTTCGCCACCACATACAACCGCCCGTCTTTCTCGACAGCCCCATCAACCACCCAAGCTGGGGGTGAACCGGCTTTAGGCACGCTGGCACAGCCGATTAAAAAGACGAGGGCGACCTGCAAAGTTAACTTCACAGGTCGCCCAAAATGGCCACGAATGGCGATCATTGTCTCTATTCCTTGCGACGCTGGTCCAAAGCGTCATGCGCGGCGCCGGCGCGTGCCTTGATGGCAGCAGCGGCGCGCTTCGACAACTTCTCAACCTTGTCGATGGTGTCACCGATGGCGTCGAGGTTTAGGTAAGCGAGCGCATATTCGGTGCCGTCAGCATCAACCCAGTGGTCGACGACTTGGATACCGGCGAGTTTGACGTCGGTGAAGATCTGACTGACCTCTTCCGAGTTCTCTTCATAATTCTCTTTTTCAACGTCGGAGGTGCTCGCCATATAGTCTTTGAACAGGTTCGTGACTTCGGTGTTGAAGATCTTGGCGATCTCCACCCGAGCGCGATTGTCCGACTGCTTGCGGCGCATCGATTTATTCTTCGAGGTGCCGATACCGACCGCATAAAAGCCCTGGCCATGAGGTGCATCGAACGCCCCTCCGCCGCGGTTGGTCCAGGCAGGTCCACCGGTCACAGCGGAGTTCGCCGGAGGCGCCGACGAGCAAGCCACCAAGCCAAAGGCAGCAGCAGCGACAAACAGGTTTTTAACATTAAACATTATCAAATTCCTCTCACCCTTATTTGGGTTATTGCCATGGACGCAAAGGTCCATGGGCTATTCATTGTCCGGTCATATTCCGGATTAAAGTTTTGATCAAAAGACTTGGTAGACGTTTTTCAATTTGAGCACTCGCCTCACCATCATCGCTCGCAGTACCTCTTACTTTCTTACGCACCGACAGGGAATACCCTTCTCCGTCGGCTATCGACAACTGAGCATCGACCGCGCAGGTTCGACGCATGCTCAAGTCGCGGCAGCCCAAATCGTTAAGCTGTAAACTCATCGACCATTTGCTGCCTCCGCCCTCTGCGATGCCCAAGCGGTTGCCCAGCACGGATAATACGGCTTCATCGATTTCACCGTCAAGGCGCAGCTTACGCACTTGCAAACGAACATCGAGCTCGTGGCTGAGCGACAACATTTCGCGACCAAACTGACGTTTGAGCCAACGGTTCTCGCGCGGGTCGACGCTAGCCAAAGTCGCCAAATCGATGGAGGCTTTAAGGCGAGGGTTGCGTCCGAAGATTCGCGCTGCAGGCAGCTTCGCTCTTCCGCCTGAAGTCGACACCAACATATTTGCGAAACCCACACCGCCGACCAGAGCAAAGCGGATCGGCACACCGTTTGCCCGCTCATCTTTATCGAACACATCGACGCCGATACCGCTAAAAAGGTCGCCGGAACGTCCCGAAACCGGAGCACTGCTCTCCAAACGAAGCAAAGCCGAAGCCTCACGAACCAAGCCTTCGATAACCGCGTCAGCCTGTTTGCCGTCGACATCAACCGGCATGCCAAAAAGGTTGCGGCGGGCTACGGCTGCGCGCAGAGCAGCCGCCAGAGCGTTGACCCCCTTGCCTTGTGACAAACTCGAGCGTGCCTCGGCGATCCGGTCATACACCTCGGCTTTGAGCGATTCGAGACGGGCTAAGAGCAGGGCATCCAACTCGGCCTTGTTAAAGCGGGCCAACACAAACACCTGGCGCTTATCCTGGTAGCGGTCATGCAACTCGGCGCCCTCTAAACTGGCGTCGACATGGCTGCTTATCGCTTCTGAAAAGCTATTCATGGCGACGGTCTTACCGCCCTGACTAAACTCTTCTTGATAATCCTTGGCGTGGCCTTTGATCTGCACCTTGAGCTGGCTAGCGAGCTCTGTGTAGGCGCGATCACGAGCTTGAGTCCAAGCCTCACCAAGCTCATCCTCGTCACCATAGCCGGCGCTTCCAAGCCCATAAATATAGGTCCCATCAGCGGTAGGAGGATTTTTTGCCCAGCCGGGTCGCGCTTTGCGCATCTCTTCCTTTTTAATCGGCTTTACTTCCGGCCTCGGTTTACGTTTGCGCAAGGTGTCCAGAGCTTGAGGCTTTTTCTCAAGCTCCTTGCGGCGAGCCTTGGCAGTAGTCGCCGCTTTGCGGCTGGCCAAGCCCTTATGAGCACCGCCTGCACGCTTCTTGATGGCCGAGCTGTCGCTGGCGCTCATACGGTTCGAAGTCGGCGCCGGAGTGGCACAAGCGGCGAGCAGCAAGGTAGCGGACATTAAAATCATTTTAGGCATGCTTGCCTCCTTGGGATGAGCCTGCGACGGCGACGCCGCTAAAATCATTCATGGGCGCTTAATAATGGAACAACATGCCAGCGCTTCCGCCAACGCCGGTAGGAGCTAAACCAGCTTGTAGCTGCAGCGCACCCCAACCACCAAACATGATCTCGAGAACACCTTGAGCATCGGGGGCGATCAGCACGCTTTCGCTGCTGCTGTTTTCATCGCTCGAAAACCCGGCACCAAGCCTAAAGCCCGCGCCATAGCGCCCGGTGTACCAAAGTTTCTTAAAACCCACTGCCGCAAAAGGTATTTCGGATTGGCCGTCGGCAGGAAGGTAGCCGGACAAGTACAACCAGGTTTCAGACAAGCCGGCGCTGTTGGTCGCATAACCCAGATTGCCAGCAAAGTTGATGTTCACGTTACTACCGAGACCGAAACCAAAGCTGGCGCCGACGCTTGGGTCTTCGAGCAATTGTTTGCCTAAACCACCGCTCCCGGTGAGGCGCTGGGCCCAACTGTTGGCTTTACGGTTCTTCTTGTTGTCGCTCACCTGACGAACTCGGGAATAGCCAATCTTCTTGCGTTGGTTTTGGGCGTCATATTCAACAATATACATACCCTGATCAATGCGCAGGCCTTCTTTTGTGCCCAAATTAAAGCCGAGCTCAGACTGCTGCTTGCGCGTATCGATAACCGGAGCTTTTAGGCGGAACTCTTCGATTCTGCGCATCTGCAACGAGATGCTTGATGCTATCGAGTTCGCTGCGCCTACACAGGCTTTTCGGGGGGTGTCGTTCTCGACCTTGGAGCGCGCGGCGACCGAGGCAAAGCGTTGCGAGAAGGGATGGCGATGCAGCAGATGGTAAAAGTCTGTGCGCGCCGCCAAACGGCAACGAAAACGCCATTTTGTTTTGTATTTAACGCATTTTTTCTTCCCGTTCTGGCGAGCATAAGCCACGCAAACACGCTCCTTACCCCATTGAGCACAGGTCTTCCGAGATTTACCTTTGACCTTCTTCGTCACCCAGCGATGACAGACTTTTTTGGCGAAACGCTCGATGCGCGCCTTGGTGAGCTCAGTCTCGTAATAGTAGGCCGAGTTCATAATGCGATCGAGGTCAGATGCTTTAATGTCGTAGGTTTTGTAGCGCTCAAGGTATTCAGCCTCGGCTTCGGCTTTGTTCTCTTTGGCTGCGTTGATGTATTCCGAAAACATGCGCAACACGCTCAAAGTCGGACGCGTGCCCCAGGGTAAATCGACAAAATCAAAGCGCTTTAACCGAGTCGCCTTACCGACTTTATTGCCGACCATTTCACTCAGCCAACGCACCTTGAAAATAGAGGTCCCGCTGAGTGCAGCCAGTCCCCACATTTCAAAGCCAAGCGGCTTGGCGCCGAAGTACAGCAAGGTCTTGCGCTCATACTTTTCGGCACTGCGTTCAACCTGAGTCGCCTCGTCTTTGTTGGCCTCGATCGAGCCGAGCAAGTTCGGCTTCTCGTTAGCCTGCTCCCCCTCGCTGTCCGAATTCTCGGCAGCCTGACCGCCCAAGCTTTCACCGGACTTATAGCGGCTCTGGGCTTGCGAAGGGCTGCTCAGGAGCAGGGCTAAACTTCCAACAATAATTATTCGCAACTGATCACCGCCATCGAGCCGCGCTGCGTTGGGATGCGGCAACCGATGCCTGAAAGCTCGCTTTCCAAATCGATCATCACATCGTCTGGGCTACCCTTAACTCGCACCGTATAATGCAAGGTCTCGTCGGTGGCCAAAGTGCGCTTAGCCTTGCCCATAGCTTTCATCATGCGGTGGATTTGACCCTTGGCAGAGGCATCGAAATCGCCGCGGAAGACCAAAAAGTAGCCCTTGCCGTTAGCAGCTTGTTTTTTCCAATTCTTGATCAGATGGCCGAGCACTTTTTGGGTGGCATCACTGATCGCCTGGTCAAAAGCGATCTGCGCTTTGCCGGCGGGGCGTTCGGCGCTCCATCCCGTGCCATCGCCCATGGCCTTGCCCGTGGTGGTCTCGTAGGCGCGTACGATGGCTTGCACTTTAACGGTGCTGCGATTGCCAGGCTGCAAAGTGGCGCTGTAGGTCATATAAACCTCGGCGCCTAAAGCGAGAGCGATCTGTGCCGCTTCGTCTTCATCGTGGCCGGCGACTTCGCCGAGTTGGCTCACCACATCTTGCAAGTCCTGCATGCCCTGGGCGTTCTTCACGTCGAAATCATGCTGCTGCAAGAACTCGTTAATGCGCGTGCTCAGTGCTTCGGCCATGGCGTGCTTTTTAAATTTCTTCTGCGGCACGGCGACGATGCTCGGGTTGCCGATGGCTTCGCTGACCGCACTTGCCGAGGTGACAATGCGCTTGCTCTCCAAGTCAGCGCGCAAGCGGGCTTCGGACACAGTGACCAAAGCTTTGTAGCTGCTGCGGTTGGCATCGATAGCGCGGCTGCCGAGGAACTTTTGTTCGCTAGCAAAGGACGCAGCGTCGATTCCGCTAAAGTAACTGTTGCGCATACCGGCCCAGCGCGTTTTCTCGTCCGGTCCGGTTGCAATGCGCTGTTCGATGGCACCGGCGATTGCCACCTTTAGGGCATCGCCCTTTGCATTCATCGCGTCGCTGCCAATACCCACGACCATATAAGTCGCTTTGCCCACATCAGGGCTCTCGATAAAGCTAGCCTCAACACCGACCGGCTGAGCCGGCGCGACAACTTGAGGAGCGGCACAGGCAGCAAAGGCGGCGGAAAACATGACGAGGTAAGGTTTCATAATG
>JAPKCE010000166.1 GCA_028823075.1 Myxococcota bacterium | reverse complement strand
CCAACAAATGGGCGCCGGGCATCCCGAAGAGGCTGCCAAAGATGGCTGGATGACGGTCCTCGTCGGCGGTGGTCTGATGGCCTTGCTCGGCTTGGTTTTGGTGGTTGTGCCCGAGAGCGTAGCGGCCGTTTTCAACCCGCAAGACACAGCTTTACACGCAGCGGCTGCCGTACCCTTGCGCATCGTTGGGTTTGGCGCTTTCGTCGTCGCTGGTTGCCTCATTTTGACTCAAGCTCTCTACAGCGCCGGCATGCCTCGCTATGTGGCGGGCGTTACCGTCCTGGGCATCTGTTGGTTGGTACCGGGTGCGCGCTGGTTGGGTATTACACTAGGATATGGTCTGCCCGGTGTGTGGATGGCTGCGATGATCTTTGTGAGCTTCTTGTTCGTCGCCATGGGTGCCATGTTCTTATCGGGTCGCTGGCATAAGATTCGCATCTAGGAATAAAGCTAGGGCTCAAGCGTGACGAGACGCGAAGGGTAGATAGGTGATGGTTTTTTCGTGAAGCAAAGTCGCGGCAGCATTTTAGTTATCGTCATGGTTGTTGCGGCAGTCGCTGCAGCTGTTGGCGCGGGTGTCGCCGGTTGGGGCTATTGGTATTTTAGTAAAGACCTGCCGAGAATCGACTCCCTTGGCGATTATAAGCCACCTCTAATCACCAAGGTTTGGGATCGAGACGGCAAACGTCTGCTCGCCTCATTTTTCGATGAACGGCGAACTCTGGTCCCTCTTGATCGGGTGCCGAAAGTGGTGATCGATGCCTTTTTGGCCGCTGAGGATGACGGGTTTTTCAAACACGGGGGTGTCGATTATTTAGGCATTCTACGCGCCGTCTTCAAAAACGTCTTTTCGGGGCGGAAAATGCAGGGTGCGTCAACCATCACCCAGCAAACGGCACGCGCCTTTCTGCTCACCAAAGAGAAGACCTATGTGCGGAAAATTAAAGAGATTCTTCTGACTTGGCGCATTGAAGAACGCTTTACCAAACAGGAAATTCTCTACCTCTACCTCAACCATATCTACTTCGGCGCCGGTAGTTATGGGGTGCAAGAAGCTTCCCGGCATTACTTTGGTCATGATGTCGAAAGCGCCAATTTAGCCGAGGCTGCTATGTTGGCATCTTTGCCTAAAAGCCCGAACAACTACAACCCGTTACGGCATCCTAAGGACGCAAAAAAACGGCGCGAATGGGTGCTTGATATGATGGCCAACAAGGGCTTCGCAAGCGCTGCTGCTGTGAGCGATGCGAAGGCGAAAGGCCTGACTCTTGTCGAAGGTAGCAACCCCTATCTCGATGTTGCCCCGTATTACGCCGAGCATGTTCGACGCATGCTCGAGGAGGAATATGGCCGTAACACTTTGTATCGCGGCGGTCTCGATGTGCGCAGCGCAGTCGACCTTCGCCTGCAAGCGGCCGCTCGCGTTGCCCTGAAGCGCGGCCTTGAACGCGTAGATAGGGCGCAAGGCTATCGCGGCGCCCTGTTTCGTTGCGAGACGGCCCTCGATCTAAAAACCCTCGAGAGCCGTTTAGCGGCGCGCCCGCTTAAGTCCGGTTTTATGTGGGATTTGGCATCGCTTCGCGCCGAGCATCTCGCCAGTGAAGCCGGCTTCAACCTTGCGGTTACTGCGATTCAGCCAGGCCCAGGGCAGCAGGTTGGCGGGCGCATCAGCAAGCTCGACTTGAAAGCTGGAAAACGAAAAAATGGTAAGATCGGCCATATCGACTTTGGCGGTGGCTTTAGCGGAGAAGTCGATCTGAGCGAGCGTGCCTGGCAAAAGCCTTTACCGGGGAATATGCCGAAAGTTTGGGGCAAGGGTCAGCGTCCCTACAGCAAACTTAAAGTCGGCGACACGGTGCTGCTTGACCTACTCGGTATCGAGGATAAAAAACTAAAACTTCGCCTGGCGCAAAAGCCGCGGATTCAAGGGGCTTTGGTCGCTGTTGATCCGCGCACTCGCGCCGTGGTCGCCATGGTCGGGGGTTACGACTTTCGCGAGAGCCCCTTTAATCCAGCCGGGCTCTGCGTTCAAACCGATCGTCTATGCCGCCGGGTTACGCAGCCGCCGCTTTACACCGGCAACCCTGATCTCCGATGCGCCAAAAGTGTATCGCAACGCCGACAGCGGCAACACCTGGAAACCCAAAAATTATGCCGGAGATTTCGAGGGTGACATCTCGGTTCGCCATTGCCTGACCCATTCAAAAAATATCTGCTCGATTCAGATCGCAGAATCGGTGGGTGCGGCCAATATTCGCAGTTTGGCGCAGGCGCTTGGCGTCGAGAGTCGCTTGCCGAACGATCTGACACTGTCGCTCGGCTCGGGCGAGGTGTTACCGCTTGAACTGACCAACGCCTATGCGACGCTCGCCGCTGGAGGGCGCTATGCCCCGCCTGTTTTCATGGCTCGCGTCCTGGATCGCCATGGCGAAAGCCTGTTCACCAGCAACACCCGCCTACGCCAGGTTCTGAGCCCTGCGGTGGCCTATCTAACCACCAGTTTGATGCGCTCGGTCGTCGAACAAGGAACGGCCTCGAGCGTGCGCGTCTTGGGCCGTGAGGTCGCCGGTAAAACGGGCACCACCAACGAACAGCGCAGCGCTTGGTTCATCGGCTTTACACCGGATCTGGTTTGCGCGGTGTACATCGGTTTTGACAACAACGACCCCATGGGACGAGCAATGACAGGCGGCAGTATAGCGGCTCCCTTATGGTTGGATTTCATGAAGGCAGCTTTGGGCGATTCGCCGAAAACTAAATTCTCGATGCCTCCGGGCATCACCTTTGCGACCATCGACCCCAAAACCGGCATGTTGGCCGCAGAGGGCTCGCCCAACGGGCGCCGCGAAAGCTTTTTGAGTGGCACGGTACCGCGCCAAGTCGCCCCTCTAGACAGCGCCTCCAGCGGCATGGGTTTTGAAGAGGAATACTGATGGATCCGAAAGCATGCGCCGAACTCATCGCCAAACGCCGTAGTCTACGGCCCAGCACCATGAGCCAGGCGCCAGTGCCCCGGACGATGATCAACTCTATTTTAGAGGCAGCTAATTGGGCGCCGAGCCATCGGCTGACCGAACCTTGGCGCTTTGTCGTCATGCAAGGTGAGGCGCGCCGACGATTGGGCGAAGTTTTTGAAAAGGCACTGCTTGAGTCCACGCCCGATGCCGACGAATACACCCGAAAAAAAATAACCGCCAAGCCGATGCGGTCCCCTGTTCTCATTGCCGTCATCTGTCAGCCGAGCGATCTGCCCAAGGTTAAACAAAGCGAAGAGGAATGGGCCGTGGCCTGCGCTGTCCAGAATATGGCACTGCAAGCGACCGCTCATGGACTGAGCATCTTTTGGAGCACGGGGACGCCGGTGATGCACCCAATGGTCTCCGAATTTTTCGGCTGTCGCGGTAAGGCCTTGGTTATGGGATGTCTTCATTTGGGCTTTATCGGTGAAGAAGGTTGGCCTGAAGGACGTCGTGGTGCATGGGAGAACAAGGTTCGCTGGGTCTCTGAGTCACAATTTGAAGTGCCGGCCTGGCAGCCAACACCTAGGAGTTCATAATGCGTTATCTGCTCGCGATCATTTTGGGACTCGGTTTGAGCGCCTGTCCCAAGCCACCTGCTTACCCAAATTGTAAGACTGACGATCATTGTAAAGAGCAGGCCCAGCGCTGTGTCTTTGGCACCTGTCAGCAATGCATCGAGGATAAGGACTGCAAAGACGGCGAAAGCTGCCAGGAAAATAAATGCGAAGCCAAACCCGAATGTGCCAGCAACGACGATTGCGAGGGCGCCTCGGTTTGCAGCAAGGGTTCTTGTGTGGTGCCGGCTAAGAGCTGTTCTATCGACCAAGAATGTGACGCGGGTCAGATCTGTAAGGCAGGCGCCTGTGCAGCACCAGATTGTGCTGCCGACAAGGATTGTGCTGCGGACCAAGCCTGTCAGGAGCAACGCTGTGTTTCGCTTGATTCGAAATCGCCGGGTGAGGGGCCTTGTGCCGATTCCGAAGGCAAGCTCTGGGCATCCTTACCCTTCGAGTTCAATCTTGAAGAACTCGGCAGTGGCGCCAAACAGCGCCTAGATCGCATTGCGCGCTGCTTGACCACCATGGACAAGGCGGCGTTAAGCATCGTCGGGCATGCCGACGAGCGCGGCACTCAAGAGTACAACCTGCACCTGGGTGAACGCCGAGCGCGCGCCATCAAACGCTACTTGGTCAATTTGGGCGTCGATGAAAAAGGGTTGTCGGTCATCAGTTTCGGCGAGGAGCGCCCGGCCGTTGAGGGGAGCGATGAGGCTTCTTGGTCTCAAAACCGTCGCGCTGAGTTTCAGCGTAAATGAAGTGCTTCACCCTAAGTCTTCTGGTGCTAACGGGCTGTTTTGTTCCGATAAGCCAAGGCAAGGCGATGCAAGGCGACTTGCGCTTGTTACGCGACCGTCTGGTGGCCATCGAGGACCGTGCCGAGGCCGATGATGCCCAGTTCAGACAGCGCGTGGCCCAAGCTCAGGCCGACGCCGAGCGCATCGCCGAGACCATGGCGAAGGTCGACAAGATCGCTCGCCGAGCCGATGCAAATTTTGGTGAAGACCTCGTAGCGATGCGGCGCGCCGTCGGCAGTTTACAAGGGCGCCTAGAGACTTTGGAGCATGGGCTTGGGCAAGCGCCGAACCCCGAACTCGGACAGATGCGCAAAGAGACCGGGCTTTTGGACGAGCGAATCAAAGCCCTGGAGAAGTCTCTAGCGGAGCGGCCGGTTCCTGCGGTCAAGCCTGTCAAGCCGGTTAAGGTGATCAAAAAACCTGTTAAGGCCGGGCCGCCAAAGAAGGCCGAGAATGCCGAGCCGAAGACGGACGATAGCTCCCGCAGTCTGTTTCGCGGTGCTAAAGATGCGCTGCGCGAACGTCGCTACGGTCGGGCGCATGAGCTGATGCAGAAATGGGTGAAAATCTACGGCAATCAGCCGGCCAAACGCTCGGCTGCCGATGACGCCTATGTGGTGATCGGTGAGGCGTTACAGGGACAAAAGAAGTATAAAAAGGCGATTCACGCTTTTCAAAAAGTGTACAAAATGGGCGCTCGAAAAGCCGATATGTGGACCAAAGCGGTGTATCGTATGGGTGAAAGCTTCGAGGCCTTGGGCGACAAAGCTGGAGCCAGAGCTTTTTACAAAATGGCCAAATCCAAGGGGAGCGGTCATTTCGCCAAAAAGAGCGGGCAGCGGCTGAAGCGTCTGCGGTGAGTTCATGGGTTCGGGCGCTGCTCATTCTGGCGCTTACCGGTTGCGACCCCCAGGTGGACCCCGACAGCGCTTTTTATCGCTTCAAAAAAATAGCCAAGGTGACACGTGGATGGCTGGGCGTCG
>JAPKCE010000165.1 GCA_028823075.1 Myxococcota bacterium | reverse complement strand
TCGAGACCAGCGACATTTTGGTCAGCGAAGCCGGAGCGCCAGTGCCGGTGCATGTTTGGGGCATTTTACCGCATATGCATGAGATCGGCACCAAGTACCGGCTTGAACGCGTGCGCGCCGGAGAGGTGAGTTGCATGATGAATGTGAAGCGCTGGGACTTTAATTGGCAGCTCGGCTATTTTCTAGACGAACCGATTCGCCTTTTGCCCACCGACGTAATGCGCACCACCTGTACTTTCGACTCTCGAAGCCGCACCGAGACCACCGTTTTTGGCGAGGACACCAGCGATGAGATGTGCCTCGCAGCGGTCTTTGTGACGCGGGCTACCCCTTAGTCAAACCCCGATGCTAGCGCTGTTTTAAAGAGGTTGGATATGCAAGACTCTTGGTTGCTCGATCCAACGTGGAACTTTTTGAATCACGGCTCTTTTGGTGCGCGCTTAGCGAGCGTCCACCGGCACCAAGAAAAGTGGCGTCTTCAGCTTGAGGCGCAACCCGTACGGTTCTTTCTCGACCAATATCTGCCGGCGCTCGACGAGGCGCGCCAGGCGGTGTCCCGATTGGTGGGCGCCGAGTCCGACGACCTCGCTTTTGTGCCCAACGCTACCTATGGCGTCAATTCGATGCTTCGCAGCCTTGATATCAAGGCTGGTGATGAAATTTTGGTCCTCGATCATGCCTACGGTGCTTGCCGTGCCGCCTTGGATTATTTGGCCCAAGCACGAGGCGCTCGGGTGGTTGAAGTGCGTCTTCCTTTTCCCTGCCCGGGACCCGAGGCGGTGATTGAAGCGATGCTGCAAGCCTGCGGCCCGCGCAGCCGTTTTGCGTTGATCGACGCGATCACCAGCCCGACTGCTTGGGTCTTACCCCTGCACGATTTGGTTGCTGCCTTACGCTCTCGTGGGGTTGAGAGCTTGGTCGACGCCGCCCACAGCCCCGGTATGGTGAAAATGGATCTCGATGGCTGCGGTGCGGCTTTTACCACCGGTAATCTCCACAAATGGATCTGTGCGCCTCTCGGAGCCGCCTTTGTTCATGTACGAAGTGACTTTCATCAGCGTTTGCTGCCGGCCTCGTTGAGTCATGGTCTCAACCTGAGCGGGCCGCGCCGCTGGCAGGAATGTTTTGATTGGACCGGGACCTTCGATCCGAGCGCATGGCTCAGCGTGCCTTTTGCGATCGAGGCCTTGAGTCAATTGCATCCAGACGGACTGCCTGGCCTTATGCGCTCGAACCGGAAGAAGGCCCTCCTAGGCGCGGATTTACTGGTCGAGGAATTGGGTTTAAAAAGAACCTGTCCAGCGACCATGATCGGCTCGATGGTGAGTTTGATTTTACCGCTAGAGCCGGTCAATGTGGACCATCATTTGGCAACCGACCCGCTGCAGCGGATTTTGGCTGACGAGCATCGAATCGAGGTGCCCGTACTCAGCTTTGGCGGCCATCGACTGCTGCGAATTAGTTGTCAAAGTCACACCACTACTCAACAAATCGAGGCATTAAGTGGGGTGCTTTCAGGATTGCTTGGATGAGTCGGCAAGCTTGCGCGCTTTGGTAACAAACCCGATGCCACACCGGGTCCAAAGTGCTGCAATTACAGAGACCTAACTTCGGTTTCCCGAAAGGTAGCTGAGCGTCAGAATTTATTGACCTGAACGCTTCACTGAACGATCGTGAGCCCCTGACCGAAAGGCGCTGACTACGAATAAATTAATCGCTCTTTGTTTGCTCCTATTCGCCGCCTGCGACACCCCTCAACCCATCGAATTGCGTTGTTACTGCTTGTGATGACGCCATTGTTCAGCTTGACCTTGAAGCCTGCGATGACGGAAACGCCATAGAAGAAGATGGCTGTGATTCGCGCCGCCACCTCTCAGGCAACCCGCGCGCTCCTGGCACCACACCCGCAACCGCTGTGCCGAGCATCGAGATCGCCCTGATGTTGGCTAGTAATACCGACCGCAGATGGGTTTTGATCAGTGGCGATTACGCCATGATGCCGCTTGACTCCTGGTGCGTCGGTGTGAGCCTGGCCGGTGGTTACGACGCCGCGTTTGGTAGTCGCCCTGGGCGCCCTATCGGTCGCGCTGATACTCGAGGGTACAGGCCGAATCGCTCGGCTGCGACTAAGCTTCGTCGAGCGCTTCGCCATAAGCCGATAGCGGCGGGCAGGTGCAGATTAGGTTGCGGTCGCCATAAGCTTCGTCGATGCGCGACACGCTAGGCCAGAACTTGCTTTGGCGAGTATGGGCAGTTGGAAAAGCCGCGAGTTCTCGGCTGTAGGCGCGACCCCAATCGCCGCAAATAACCTGAGCGCTATGCGGAGCGTTGCGCAAAACTGAAGTCTCGGCGCTGAACTCGCCAGCCTCTACCGCAGCGATCTCCGCACGAATCAGTTTGAGCGCCTCGACCAAGCGGTCGAGTTCAACTTTGGGTTCGCTTTCGGTGGGCTCAACCATCAGCGTGCCGGCCACCGGAAAGCTCATCGTGGGGCTATGAAAGCCGTAATCCATCAAGCGTTTGGCAACATCGACGACATCAACCCCACAAGATTTTTTAATGGGACGAATATCGAGAATGAACTCATGCGCCACATAACCGCGCTCGCCGGTGTAAAGCAGGTCGTAATCGTCCTTCAGCGCATAGGCTAAATAGTTGGCGCTTAAGATCGCTATTTGGCTTGAGCGCTTTAGGCCGTCGGCGCCCAGAAGACGCAGGTACATCCAAGAGATTGGCAGCACACCGGCGCTTCCCCAGGGGGCGGCGCTGATGGCTCCGATACTCGTCTCGCTACTAATCTGTGCCTCTAGGGGATGCCCCGGAAGGTAGGGCGAGAGATGCGCGCCCACGGCGATGGGGCCGATCCCCGGACCGCCACCACCATGAGGAATGGCGAAGGTTTTATGCAGGTTGAGATGCATGACGTCGGCGCCGTAATCGCCGGGTCTGGCAAGCCCGACTTGGGCGTTCATATTAGCGCCGTCGAGGTACACCTGGCCGCCATGTTCGTGAACGATCTCGCAAAGTTCAACGATACCGGTCTCAAACACCCCGTGCGTGCTCGGGTAAGTGACCATTATGGCAGCGAGGTTGTCGCTGTGCTTTTCGGCCTGAACACGCAGATCCGCTAAATCGACGTTGCCGCGCCCGTCGCAGGCTACCAATGCCACTTTTAAGCCTGCCATCACGGCCGAAGCTGGGTTGGTACCATGAGCTGAAGCGGGGATAAGGCAAATGTTACGATGCCCTTCACCTCGGCCGTTGTGGTAGGCCTTGATGACCAACATACCGGCGTATTCTCCTTGCGAACCGGCGTTGGGTTGCAAGCTGACGCCCGGCAAACCGGTGATTTCCGCGAGCATCGCCTCGATATCGGCAAACATCATACGGTAGCCTTGGCTCTGATCGGCCGGCACAAAAGGATGCATGGCGCCAAACTCGCTCCAGGTCACCGGCAGCATCTGCGCCGTGGCGTTAAGCTTCATGGTGCAAGAGCCCAGAGGAATCATCGAGCCGGTTAGGCTCAGGTCTTTGGCCTGCAAGCGATGCAAATAACGCAGCATCTCCGTCTCGCTGTGATGCTTCGTGAAAATCTCATGCTCAAGGACGGCGTTACTGCGATTAAGTTGGCCAAAATCCGCCTCTTCGGCTTCGGGCAATTCCCCGGAGCCGCCAAAGACTTGCAAAAGCTTGCTGAGGTCTTCGGCTGTGCAGGTTTCGTCCAAAGCGATAGCGATGCGATCATCGCCGGGGCCGAAGTCACGCAGGTTATAGCCCATGGAGCGCGCTGCCTCATGAAGTTCGGCGCAGCGCCCTTTCGCTCGTACCGTGAGGGTATCGAAAAAAGTTTCATGCTCGAGATCAAAGCCCAAAGCCTTTAGCCCGGCCGCCAAGGTTTGCGCCAAATTCGAGACCCTGCGGGCGATCCGTTTGAGTCCATCGGGACCATGATAAACGGCGTACATGCCGGCGATAATAGCGAGCAGGACCTGGGCGGTGCAGATGTTCGAGGTGGCGCGATCGCGGCGAATATGCTGCTCGCGCGTTTGTAATGCCATGCGCAGTGCCAAGCGCCCTTCAATATCTTTCGAAATACCGATGATGCGGCCCGGGATGCGCCGTTTATGAATCTCAGAGCAAGCCATGAAGGCAGCATGCGGGCCGCCAAACCCAAGTGGCACGCCAAAGCGCTGGGTCGTACCTACGGCAACATCGGCACCTAGACTTCCGGCGCTTTTGAGCAGCACCTGAGCCAAAAGGTCGCAGACTAAAATGGCCAGCGCGCCTGAGGCATGGGCAGCGTTAATCACCGGGCCTGGGTTGCCGATAGCGCCATCGCTTCCCGGATAAGCGAGAAGAACGCCAAAGACGGTGTCATCAAAGATAAAGTCGGCAGGCGAGCCGACTTCGACATCGATGTCGATGGGAAGGGCACGGGTTTGCACACAGGCGATGGTTTGTGGGTGGCAATTGGCATCGACGAAAAAGCGTCGACCTTTACGTTTTTTTGCAGCGCGCAGCGCCAAACTCATCGCTTCTGCTGCCGCTGTTCCTTCGTCCAATAAAGAGGCGTTAGCCACGGGTAAACCGGTGAGTTCAGCGACCATCGTCTGAAAGTTCAACAAGGCCTCAAGCCGGCCCTGACTGATCTCGGCTTGGTAGGGGGTGTACTGAGTATACCAGCCCGGGTTTTCTAGAACATTGCGCAGAATAACCGGCGGGGTTTGGGTGCCGTAATACCCCATGCCTATATAGGATGTGAGCACTTTGTTGTTGCCGATCATAGCCTTCAGATGGGCCAGGGCCTGGCTCTCGCTTAGGGCCTCGCCACAGGCTTCGCTCAAATCGCCTTGGTAACGAATCGCCTGCGGGATGGCATGCTCACAAAGATCATCAAGGCTGCTGCGGCCTACGCTGCTGAGCATCTTTTCGATCTCTTCGCAGCGAGGGCCGATGTGGCGACGGGCAAAACTATCGGTGGGGTCAAGATTCAAGCTCATGGCGTCACCTCGTGGGCGGTCTGCCCTTGGGTAGTTGCCTAGCCGGGGCAAAGCTCTGCGCCAAGGCCCCAGTTAGGCTTTTTAAATCAACTCATCGCCGTCGAGGGCTCGACCCAGGTCTGGCGAGCCAAAGAGGTTTTGGGCTTGAGCACCTTCTTTGTAAGTGGGCAAAACAAGTCCGCCGAAGGTTGCAGCAGCGCTTAAGTTAAGCGCTCTTTCCGGCACAATATGATGCTCGGCGTCGATCACAGTAAGCCCGTTTGCAAGTTGCGGGTAGCGCGCCGCCGAATTGCCGTATAAAGAGCCGGCCCGAGCCGCCAGAACGACCGCCTCTTCGATGGGCCTCGGCCTGACCTCGACTA
>JAPKCE010000164.1 GCA_028823075.1 Myxococcota bacterium | reverse complement strand
CGGGCGCTGATCTGGAAGCGCCCCACGAAAAATGGGAAGAAGAAACCGAAAAACTTAATGCGGTTGTCGGGAAACCAGATCCAATAGGCTCCAAGCACCGTGCTGATCGCCCCGGAGGCGCCGACCAAGGGGATGCCGGGGTCATCGGCGAGCAGGCCGTAAACCAAACAAGATACAAAGCCGCCGATGATGTAGACGGCGAAAAACCGCATCCGGCCAAGGCGATGCTCAACGTTGTCACCGTAGATCCAGAGAAACAGCATATTGCCGAAAAGGTGCATCAAACCACCATGTAGAAAGATGCTCGTGGTCATGTCGTCAAACTGGAAGGAAGACATGCGAAAGCCATGTTCAAAGACGATCAGATCGTAAGCACTTTGGGCGCTCGGCAGACCGTGCAACAGGCTAAATTGTAAATACTCATCGGCCCCGTCACCGGCCCAAACCAAGGCCTGACCGCTGCTCGGCATGGTGATCAAAATATACACCGCAACGTTGACCGCGATCAAAGCAAGGGTCACCCAGGGCCTAAAGTCTTTGGGGTTCGGTTCGTCCGCATAGGGTAGAAACATAAGGCAAACCTTCAGCCCACCTAGCGGGGGTATCGCAGACCTGTCATGAACAAGGCGAAATCAACAGGGTGCAACGCGCATGAGCGATACGGACTGGATAGTAAGACCCCATGGCCCGGTGCAGACGCTAGCTGAAAACCTGTGGTTTGTGGATGCCCCGTTGGGCAATCTGGACCTGCATCGGCGTATGGTGGTGGTGCGCGGTCAGGCGGGCGGATTGCTACTGCATAGCGCCATTGCGCTGAACGAAGCCGGCATGACTTGGCTCGAAGGCTTAGGTGAGCCGCAGGTTTTGGTGGTACCGAACGGCTTTCACCGCCTCGATGCGGCGCGTTACAAGGCACGCTACCCGAAGCTGCGGGTGATCTGCCCAAAGGCGGCGCGGACAAGGGTGGCAACGAAAGTCGTAGTTGATGAGTTTTATGGCGATAAGCTGCCTTTTGAGGCCGACGAATCTGTACAGTTGGCGCATCTTGAGGGCTTACATAAGCGTGAAGGGGTGCTGCGTGTACAAAGCGCCGACGGTCACAGCCTTATTTTCAACGACGCTCTCTTCAATCTACCCCATATGCCTGGCATTTTCGGCTTTGTTTACGGCCGTCTTATGGGCAACGCCGGAGGCCCGAAAGTGACCACAATAACGCGCTGGTTTTTTATGAAAAACAAAAAGAATTACCGCGCTCACCTCGAGCGTTTGGGCGCTGAACCAGGGCTCAAGCGGGTGATCGTCGCCCACGGCTCACTCATCGACCGCGAGCCGGGCGAAGTGCTTATGCGCGTCGCAGCGACGCTGTAGAAAGGGGCCCCTGATGAAACTCATCCTGATGCGCCACGGCGAAGCAAGTTACCAGTTTGGTGCCAGAGATGAAGAGCGGCCGCTGACGCCCTTTGGTGCTTCCCAAGCGCGTGCCGCCGGCCTGTGGTTAGCCGACCAAGGACTTCAACCCGACGCTGTGCTCTGCTCAACCGCCAAACGCACGGCACAAACCCTGGAGCATCTGCGCCTTGGTGGCCTCGAGTTGCCGCCCGGGTCGATGTGCCCGGAGCTCTATTTAGCAACTCCACAGGCCATGCTTTCGCTGATCGAGGCGCAAGTTGGCAAAAGCGACACGCTCATGCTCATCGCTCATAATCCAGGGCTTAGCGACCTCGCCAGCGAGCTCTGCGACCAGCGCCTGCATTTTTCGCCGGCGAGCGTGAGCGTGCTCGAATTCGACCCGACAGGCCTTGATCCCGCCCGTGTTTTACACGCTTTCCAGGCGCGGCCAGGGGCCTAAAACAAGCGTAAAGAAGCGTAAACGTTTCGCCCCTTCCCCTTGGTTTGAAGAGAAGATCGTGGCTTCTAGCGTTCACCGATTAGGGAGAATGTTATGAACACTGCTCGCATCAATCGCCGCGCCGACGGCAAAGCCGATGGACCTTGGATTTGGGTTAACGTTTTGTTCTTGGTGGGCGGACCGATCGCCGCCGCCATTATGGTGCCTTGGTACCTGATGGCCTCCGGCAGCCACTGGGCCCTCTGGGCAACAGCGTTTGCGCTATGGTTCGTCTCGGGCATGGGCATCACGGTCGGTTACCACCGGCTTGTCTCCCATCGCAGCTACGATTCGAACAACGCTTGGAAGGTATTCTGGCTGATCGCCGGCGGTGCTGCCATTCAGAATTCGGCCATCATCTGGTCCAACTCACATCGCCGCCACCACAAAGAAGTCGACACCGACAACGACCCCTACAATGCCAAACGCGGCTTTTGGTGGTCGCATATGGAATGGGTACTGCATCACGACGAAACCGCCGAAGATTTCTCTACGGTTCCCGATCTCACCAAAGACAAAGTCGTCATGTGGCAGCATCGCAACTACAACGCCATTTGGGTCGCCACGGCCATTCTTTTGCCGGCTGCTCTAGGGCTCATGATCGACCGTGTTTGGGGCATGATCCTGATCGCCGGGCTGCTGCGTGCCGTGCTGGTGCATCAAGGCACCTTCTGCATCAATAGTTTGGCGCATGTCATCGGCACCCAGCCTTGGTCCACCAAAGACACTAGCCGTGATTCTTGGGTCACCTCGCTGTTCACCTTTGGCGAAGGCTATCATAACTACCATCACAGCTTCGCCGCCGATTACCGCAACGGTCTTAAATGGTTCCATTTTGATCCAGGGAAATGGGCGATATTTTGCGGTGAGAAGATGGGCTTTGCCTCGGGCTTGAAGCGCACGCTTGAGCCGGTGCGTATGAAGAAGCGTTTGGAGCGTTTGGCCGAAGAATACTTCGCCCATCTCGACCAGATGGATACGGTGGCTCAAGCCGATTGGCGTACGCGCCTCGAGACCACGCTTGCTGCCAGTGAAGAGCGCTTAGGTGCTTGGACAATGCGCGCACGCCGCGCCGCGAAGAGCAAGGATGAGCAACTGCATGCGGCGCTCGCCGAAGCCGAAGAGCATTTCCACCACGCCTGGGTCGAGTTTCAAAACCTAGGCAAGGGGGCTCGTTTAGCCGCGGCTTAGGCAGTAGCGAACAGGCATTTTAGATAGTTGCCTTCGCCAAAAGTGCTGGCGTGATCGAGGGCATGCTCGGAGCTATCAAAAAGTTCGAGCTTGCGACCCATCTGGCGCGCAGCGCGATGCGCCTGGCTGAGAAACTCATCCATACCGATGCGGCTGGAGCACGAGGCTAGCACCAAGGTTCCGCCGGGTTCGAGGAGCTCAAGGCCCAAGCGGGTTAAGCGCTCGTAGGCTTTCATTGCGCTCGGGATTTCGCTGGCGCGACGGGCAAAAGAGGGCGGGTCGATAACGATCATCGAGAACAGCCGCTCCGCCTGAACCAGCGCGCCCATCTCGGCAAAAGCATCGCCGCAGATCAGGTCATGGGGGGCGTTAAGTTCAGGGTTGAGCGCATAATTACGCTTCGCCGCGTCGAGCGCCGGTTGGCTTGCGTCCAAACTGGTGACCCGAGTGGCGCCGCCGCGAGCAGCGTAGAGCGAAAACCCGCCGGTGTAGGAAAACACATTGAGCAGCCACTTACCTTTGGCCAGTTTTTCGACTCGGCTGCGGTTGTCGCGCTGATCCAAGAAGAACCCTGTTTTTTGCCCTCGCCGCACATCGACTTCGAAGCTTAAACCATTCTCTTTAAAGATCATGGGCTGGGGCAGTTCGGCACCGTGGATGAGTTGCCCGTCGCGCAGGCCGACCCGTCCAGCCTCGCTCTTGACGTTGCGGCTGAGACGTAAAACCAGGTTCTCGGCACCCGTTTGTTCAAGCAAAGCGGGGAGGATTTGCGGCAAGCGCGCAAACCAGATGGCGCTGTACAGTTTGATCACCAAACAGCTACCGTAAGCATCGACAATAAAGCCGGGCATGCCGTCGCTTTCGCCGTAAATAAGTCGGTAGCCGGTGGTCTCTTCGCTGGCGATGGATTCCCGCTTGGCGATGGCCTTGGCAATTCGTCCGGCGAAAAACTCCTCGTCGATGACGACGCCACCACGGCGCAGCAGCACCTTAACGCGAATCGCTGATTGCGGATCAAAAAGCCCTAAGCCAACCATCTCCCGCTTATTGTCAAAAAGCACTGCGACATCGCCCGCTGCACCGTCTTCGCGACTGATTTTTTCAATCGCACCATCGTACAACCAAGGGTGACCACGGCGCAGATGCTTGGCGGCCGGTGAACGCACGTGAACGGTGATATTTTTTTCGGATAGGGCGGGGAGCTTCTCGGCGAGGTCAGTGTAGTTTTTCATGGGCGCTAACTAGGCGCGGATTTGAGAGAACTCCAGAGCCAATCCACAGTTGTCCTTTACCGCCCAACTGACGTAGGCATTCCACCTAAAATTGGAGGCTTCATGGGACGACCCGAAGGCAGTGAGTTGATGGAGAAATTAGTGTCCCTATGCAAACGCAGGGGCTTTGTCTTTCCGGCCTCGGAGATTTACGGAGGCATCAACGGTTTTTGGGATTACGGGCCCTTGGGTACGCAGCTTAAAAACAACCTTCGCGACCGTTGGTGGCGAGATCTCGTCGAATGTCCGCCGATCGGCCCCGACGGAACGCCGTTGGATATTGTCGGCCTGGATTCTTCTATTATTCAGAACCCAAAAGTTTGGCAGGCTAGCGGGCATCTGGGCGGGTTCTCGGACCCCATGGTCGACTGCCGCGAAAGCAAACGTCGCTACCGCGCCGACCATATTTTGGTGCTGCGTCCGAAAGAGGGCGCCGATCAGCATCCGAGTTACGCCTTTTTAGAAGGTGCTCGCGACGACATCGCTAAGAAGTTAAAGAAGGCTTTACACGGACGAGACGCCGATGAGTTGTTCGAGACGGTCGCGCTCGTCGACCTACCGCTCGATGCTTACGCGCTGATCATCGGGCCCGATGTCAAAACGCCCGGCTCGCTCACCGAGCCGCGCGAATTCAACTTGATGTTCAAGACCTTCGTCGGTGCCACCAGCGGCGAGGATAACGTCGCTTATCTACGCCCCGAAACGGCTCAGGGCATTTTTCTCAATTATAAAAACGTGCTCGACACCAGCCGCGTGAAAATGCCTTTCGGGATCGCCCAGATCGGCAAGTCGTTTCGCAACGAGGTCACGCCGCGCAACTTCATCTTCCGCAGCCGAGAATTTGAACAGATGGAGATGGAGTTTTTCTGCGCCCCGGAAGAGGCAAAGAAATGGTTCAACTTCTGGACCGAGCACCGGCTAAACTGGTGGAAATCGCTGGGCGTTCGCGAAGAGAACCTGATCCTGCGCAAACATGATGACAACGAACTCGCGCATTATTCCAAACAGGGCGAAGGTACGTATGACATTGAATATGCATACCCTTTCTCCGACGGCTTTGGCGAG
>JAPKCE010000163.1 GCA_028823075.1 Myxococcota bacterium | reverse complement strand
CCGCTCTCGACCCATCAAGGCGCAGCAAAGACGCGCACTTCATCAAGGCCGATTCCATACGCCGTCTCGCCCTCTTCAGCAGGTCCAAGGGCGCGCAGGATGATCTTGATCGCAGTGACGTTCTCGAGCGCCTGATCAAGGGTCCAGCGGTAGCTCAACGTATGATCAACTTGAGCGTTAACGTGCCGTAAGATAGCGCCGGCGCTGAGTTGAGTTGCCAAAAGGGTTTCTTCACCGTCTTGTTGAACGGCGAAGAGCTCGAAACTATGCGGCGGTGCTGGATTGGCTACCCAGATGGCGGCACCAAATACCGGCCAGTCGAAGTTGGCTAGGCCTGCGCCGTCGACCGTCGAAAGGTAGAGTTCAACGTTAACCAAGCTCGAGACGTTCGCTAGGGGAATGAGGACCTGGAGCGGCGCATCGCCAGGCTGGGTGATTACGCCGCTTGGGCCGTAAACCCCGTCGTGAAGAGGGGTACCCATCGCTGCCGCCGATCGCGGTAAGCATTCATCATCGTCGTGTTCGAAATGGTCGGGTAAGCAATCACCACAAGACGACGAGACCACCGAACAGCGGATTCGACCGATCGCGGCGCAGTCGCTGTCGCAGAGCTCTGGGCGGTTGAGCGGCACGACGTTGTCGGCGCGATCAAGCCAAGCGAGCAGAGCTTGGTCGCGGTTGCGAGCGCTAAAATTCATTTGAATAACCTGTCCCGGGTTGTCGGGGTCTTCGTAGCTTGGGCGGTCAACGCCCAGGGGGATGGCGCGTTGCGTTAACTCGAGGGCGCTCATGGTAACCAGGTTCGCCGGGTTGGGCAGCCATACCCCGTTGATGTAGCTCCATGCCTCACGGCCTTGGCATTGCAGTTGGATCGCCTGGGTGTTGGTATCGTCAACGACTAAGCAGTTGCCGTGAAGTGGATCCGCTTGTGCGAAAAACCGCCACAGGTCGGGAGAGGCAAAGGCACTGAGCTGAACACAGTCCGTGCAGCCTCGGGTGTTGTTGCCTGCGTTTTTGTAGGATTTGTAACTCATCAGGGTGTACAGCCGTTGGCCGTGCTGATCGAGTTCAATTCCGTAGGCCTCGTTGCGTCTGTAGTTCGGCTCAAGCGTGTGGTAAGCGAAGTTGCCTCCAGACCCACCGATCATCATCGAGCCCCGGTGGTTCATGCCCAGGAGATGGCCCATTTCATGCGCCGGGGTATGGAACGTCGCGCCGCAGCGCGCCCAGTTGTCGGTGAAATAATGACCGTCGAGTATTGCGACGCCGCGATCGTCCATGTTTGGCCCAAGTCCTTGGCTCGAATAGGCATAGCCTCCGTAACCGCTGGTGCCGCCGATAATTACTGCGGTGTCAGCGCCATAACTACGCCTTAACTCATGGAAGTAGGGGTTGCTTTTGAACCAAAGCAGGTCGCTTTTAAGTTGGTCCCGTTCCCGGTAGGGGAAGGGCACAAGGCCGGCGAGACGGTAACGCATATTGGGCGGAAGAAGACTCTCGTCGAGCCCTTCATTGGCGAGGTTCAGCCAGTAATGCACCCCCGCTTCCAGGCCAGCGAGATCACCGTCTACCATCGCCAACATAGCCGGGGTGTAAATCGCCAGAACATCAATGGTTTCCTGGCATTGTGGGTCGCCCTCGGAACAGCCGTCGACGGGGGGCGCCGCGGGGACTTGCGGGGCTGGGTTACCTGGGTTCGTGCCGCATGGAGCACAGACCGGGTCGCTGGCAGGGGTGCAAATTCCGAAGGTGATCTCGTCGCTGGCGCAGACGGTGCATTGTTGACAGGCGGTGTTTGGGTCTTGGTCGAAGTCGGTTGTTCCTTGGGCGCAGATCTCGCAAACACCCTCGGTATCGAGGGTGAACCCGGGTGGACAGGCGGGCCCGGCGTCTTCGGTAGCGCCGGTGTCATGGGCGAACCCTGCGTCTGCCGGCAAACCCGTGTCTTCACTCAAGCCCGCGTCTTCATTTAAACCCGCGTCTTCATTTAAACCGACGTCCGAAAGGCTGCTGGCATCTTCGATGATTCCAGCATCCTGCTCGGCCCCGGCATCTTGGCTCGGCCCTGTGTCTAAAGGCGATGAACCCGGGTCGCAGGCGAGGCTGAAAACTAGGCTAAGAGCGATCGACAGTTGAAAATAACGCATAAGAAAACCTGCAGTTATGGCCCGGCTTTTTAGGATGAAAACCTTGCGCTTGCCAAGTTGGCTGCGGGAATAAAGCCGCCGACCTTTCGGTAACGCCGGCATGAAAGGCATACGCTACGGTCGAAGCCGCCTTACGCGGCTCTAATGCTTCGTCAGGTTGTTCTCACAAAAGGTGGAGAGTTTTCATTTTTCGTCGGAAAAACGCGACGGATGCCCAGTTAAATAGCCGGGCGCTGGCTCGGTTAGCGAGCCCTCAACTCGCTATGTTCGTTGCCACCTGTCTCAAACAAAGCACTTGCCGCTCGGATGAAGCGCGGTCAGTGTCGTTGGTATGCGATGCACTGCGATCTTGATCTGTTCCCTTTTCGCTTGTTCTAGCGAGACGTTTTTAACGCGTGATCGGCAAAACACCATCACGCAAGGCGAACGCGGGCCGACAGGCCTTGGCGGTGTTCAAGGAGAACCTGGTCTGAGCGGCGACCCTGGGCCTGTGGGGGTGAACTGCTATGATGAGATCGGTGATGTGAATGAGGATGGTGCGCTCACAGCCGCCGATTGCCTTGAGGCGATACGCCGCGAGATGCTTGAATCCGGGCAGGGCAATGCGCTGCAATGCCAAACCCTTCAAACGCAGGAACTTACCGATGGGGTTCATGTGTTGAGTTGTCCGGACGGCACGACCTTGGTCAGTGCCAATTGCCCCGGGGTCGATCGCTACGGCTACCCGGTTGTGGCGGCAGAAGAAGGTGACCCGCCCAACACCGCGCGCTGTCGCTGCAGCAGCCAGTGTAGCCATACCACTTTGATGATCCGCTGTTGTACTCACGCATTACCATTTTGAGAATGGACGATGGCCGAACTGTAAGTGAAGCTAGAGTCCATCGAAGGTTATCAGCAGGGAGACCCAGTTGGAAAATCGAGCGCTGGCTTGGTTAGCGAGCCCTCAAAGGCTTTCAACTTCTGCCACGAAACTTTTAAACGACCTTTGTAATCTGTTAAACGATTGCGGGCTTCAAATTGGCCGAGCCAATGTCGTGGTTCGAACGCTGCACCCTCAACTTGAGATGCTCGTTTACACCTGGAGACCCACAGCCAGCGAACGAGTCGCCATTCAATCCACCGAACGGATTGTGGGGCGAGACATGCACTCCATGGTCGGGGGTGAGGTCGAAAGGTTCTTGGTTGCCCACGGTCATGGTGACGAAGCCATGTTTCGCTCGAGCCCGTTTTATGCCGTGCTCACTTCTAAAGAGCGGCTTCGCATTCCACTGCGAGAAAGCCAGGAAGAACAAGCGTTTCCTATAGTCAAAGACCTTCTTAAACTCGGTCTCACCGACTACGTGGTGTTGTACCTTGAGCTGCCCTCGCCCTACTCGGGTTGCATTAGTTTCGCATCATCAAGGGCGGGTGGGTTTAGCGAAACCGAATTAGAAGCCCTGGAAAGTTTACGCCCCCTGCTCGCCATGGTCCTCACGCACCAAGTAGCCCAGCAAGCGAGCATCGCGATTTTATCAACCTACATTGGCAAGGACCCTGCTCGGCAAGTCATGGAAGGTAATATCCGGCTGGGTGACGTCCATAGGCTCAAGGCGGTGATCGGTTTCATCGACCTTAAAGACTTTACCAAAACCAGTAACGCTCTTGAAGGCGAAGTCCTCGTGGGTATTCTTGGCACCTTCTTCAACGAAGTCCACGAAGCCGTCAAAGCTCACCACGGTGAAATCCTGAAATTTATGGGTGACGGTGCGATGTTCGTCTTTCCCCTTTTGGAGCAAACTGTCGAAGAAGCTTGCGATGCAGCCATCTCGGCCTGCGCTCTACTTAAACAACGCATCGATGCCATCAATCTAAGTGCTACAGGACCCATGCCCATTGGCTATGGCGTCGGCCTGCATTTGGGAGAAGTTCTCTACGGTAATATTGGCGCCCTTGAACGTCTCGACTTCACTGTGATCGGTCCAGCGGTCAACCTTACGGCTCGTATTGAGGGGCTTACCCGCGCCCTTAACACAACACTAATTGTATCAGCGGACTTTGCCGCTCAACGTCCAGATCTGTTTACAAGCGCTGGTGTGTTTGAGTTGAAAGGTTTCGAAGACCCTATTGAGGTTTTCATTCCCAAAGAAAGCCTAACGACAACAAATCCAGAACCAGAAGACTCTTGAAGTTCAAAGCCTTTATCCCCTAGTTGACTCCGACTCATAACCCTTCCAAGGCTGCATCGTGATCGCTTTACTTATTCCCTTCGTGTTCACGCCTCATGGCGCTGCTGATCAACTCTTCGATCGCGCACCAACGCTCGCCCAAATTACATTGATTCAAGTGGCGCAGCCCGAAGCATGCGACGACCTTGAAAAGCAACTCAAGCCCGACCTTCTCAGGACGCGGACGGGCTTGATCTTGGTGGGCTGCGGCAGTGCAAACGAGTGCTCCGGTGAGGGCATAGTTCTGCGCTGTACAAACCAGCGGAGCCCATCAAACCGCGCCTTTTTGTTTAGTTGGTATGGTGACGTCCTGCATGAAGGCAGCACGATGGGGCTTGATGGGATTCTCAAGGCCAAAGCGGGTGGCGCACCGCAACTTGCAATCACTGTAAAGACGCCGCGCCACACATCCGATTCGGCGCTGCTCAAAGCCATACGTCATGCCGTACCGGCAACGCCATTTACAGCCGTTGCTGAATCGAAAAATAAAGCGGCGGTCGAAGCGGTTCAAGAGCGTTGGATGGGCGCCGCGATGAGCGGCAGGGTGAGTTGCCAGTTTGGGCGCGACGGGCGGGCACAGCATCTGCTTCGAGCTGTTGTGGGCGGGCGACGCCACCAACCCTGGCTGCGTCTGACCTTGGCCGGCGCCGTCAGCAACTGTGCGCTCGCGTCCACCACGGTACGCTTTAAGCCCAAGCAACTTGAGGCCGCCGCGCTTAAGGCGATGCAGGCCCTGGTCAAAGCGACGCGCCGACGCACCCAATTGCCCATCTCTCAATCTAAAACAGCGGGTCCGCCTCGCGTGCCTCTGAAAGCCGCCACCATCACCATCGGCTGTCAGGGTGCCGACCAAAGCTTATGCAAAAGGCATGAGGTCCCGGCTCAAAAGGTTCACTTGGAAGCCTTTGAGATGGACCGCACCGAGGTCACCGTAGCCGCCTATAAAGCTTGCGTGGACCGCAAGGCGTGCGAAGCACCTTTCGTGTTCAATGCTGCTTGTAACTGGACGCGCAAACAGGCTCAGGACCACCCCATGAACTGTGTCACCTGGCCTCAAGCTCAAGCCTT